>NZ_JABXXP010000886.1 GCF_013376155.1 Nguyenibacter vanlangensis | reverse complement strand
AGGCGCGCGGCACCGCCCGGAACGCCACGTCCGCGAACGGATCGTCCACCGCCGCCCCGACCACCAGGTCCCCGGCACCCGCCAGACGATGCACCAGCAGGCCGATCACCCCGCTGCACCCGGGCGCGAAACGCTCGCGCGGCGGCAGCACGGTCATCACCCTCGGCACGGCCATCAGGCCGTCACGCCACGGATTCGTAACGATCCAGCCGCCAGGCTTCCGGCTCGCGCGCCGCCTCGTCATACCAGCGCACCATCAGCGGATGGGTCCGCACCGACGCCGCATACGCCGCCACCACCGGCGACAGCGCCACGTCATAGGACAGGAACCGCGCGATCACCGGCGCATACATCGCATCGGCGACCGTCAGTTCGCCTCCGAACAGGTACGGCCCCCCGCCCCCGAACGCCGCCCGGGTCTCCGACAGGACGGCTTCGATCCGCGCGACGTCCCCCCGCACGGCATCGGACAGACCGCCGGCCGGACCCTGCCCCCCGAGAGGACGGGCCACCCGCCCCAGATTCATCGGCAGCGCCGCGCGCAGCGCCCCGAAACCGGCGTGCATCTCGGCCGCGATGCTCCGCGCATGGGCCCGCGCCGCCCGCTCCCGGGGCCACAGGGCCGGCGCGATCTCGGCGCAATATTCGCCGATCGCCAGGCTTTCCCAGACCCGCGCGCCGCAATGCTCCAGATAGGGCACCAGCCCGTTCGGCGACACCGCCCTGATCCCCGCCGTGCCCCCGCCGCCCGCGATCGGGATCAGCACCTCCTCCACGTCCAGCCCGGCCAGATGCACGACCAGCCAGCCGCGCAGCGACCAGGACGAATATCGCTTGGTGCCGATGACCAGCCTGCCATCCGCCATGCCCGTCTCCTCCCCGCCCCGGCTCCACTGCCGGGGGCAAACGTAAACGCCGAATGAACGCTGCCGAACGAACGCTCAGGCCGCGCCGGGCACGCGCCGGCGGATGAACCCGCCGCCCAGCACGCGGGTCCCGTCATACAGCACGCAGGCCTGGCCC
>NZ_JABXXP010000885.1 GCF_013376155.1 Nguyenibacter vanlangensis | reverse complement strand
CCAGGGCGGTTTCGTGGCGGGCGGCGATTCGCGCCAGCACGGGCGCGCGCAGCAATTCCCCGCCCTGCCCCAGCGGCGAATAGGCCATGGTGACGACGCCGCGCCGCCTGTCGGCCGGCAGCAGGTCGAATTCCACGCCGCGATAATCGAGGCTGTAGAGGATCTGGTTGGCGGCGCAGGCGCCGGCCGGCGCGAGGCGGGAGAGGGCCGCCATGTCGTCATCGTCGAAATTCGACACGCCCCAGGCGCCGATCAGCCCGTCCTGCTTCAGCCGCTCGAACGCCTCGACCGTCTCGTCGAGCGGGATGCCGCCCTGCCAGTGCAGCAGATAGAGGTCGATCCGGTCGGTGCCGAGGCGGCGCAGCGAGGCGCGGCAACTGGCGGGCATGGCGCGGCGCGAGGCGTTGGAGGGCAGCACCTTGGTGACCAGGCAGACATCGTCGCGGCGGCCGGCGATGGCCTCGCCCACCAGGGTTTCGGAGCGGCCGTTGCCGTACATCTCGGCCGTATCGATCAGTTTCAGCCCCTGGTCGAGGCCGGCGCGCAGGGCGGCGATTTCCCGCGCGCGGCGGTCGGCGCGATCGCCCAGGGTCCAGGTGCCCATGCCCAGGGCGGGTATCGTGGTCCCATCGGGGAAGGTGACGGAGCCCATCATGGCGGATCGTCCTTCTGCTGCGGTGCGCGGTCGGGTGGGTGGTCCGGTCAGCCCTTGCGGGCCCATCCTTTCGCCTGCTGCTGCCAGTAGACCAGGGTGTGCCCCCCTGCCCGCGCCGCGGTCCAGCGAAGGCGGGCGGCGGCCACGGCGTCGGGGTTGCCGCCGTCGAACAGGTCGAAGACGCGTTCGAACGCGGCGGCGTCGGGGCAATCGAGATCATCGACCAGGAACAGGTAGGTCGCGCCGTTGGGCACGTCCTGCCCGTCGGTCAGCCAGATCGGCTGCAATGCGCCATGGCCCATGGCGGCGCTGCCATGCGGCAGCCAGACCGGGTCGGCGGATTGCCACAGGGCGTCGTCCAGCGCGCGG
>NZ_JABXXP010000884.1 GCF_013376155.1 Nguyenibacter vanlangensis | reverse complement strand
AAGGCCCGCGCTGAGCACGCTGGTGGCGATGCCGGTGGCCAGCCCCTGCAGGGCGCGGCCCCGGATGACGTCGCCGATCCCCGCGGCGGTGGCGAATTGCAGCATGGCCAGTGCCTCGATCGCGATCGCCATGAGCGCGACGCGGCGGCGGCCGATATGGTCGGACAGCGCGCCGAAGCAGAGCAGCGCGCCCAGCAGGGTCAGGGCATAGATCGCGAAGGCGGCCTGGAGCATCGGCACCGGGACGTGCCATTGCGCCTGATAGAGCGGAAAGAGCGGGGTCAGCGCGGCCGAGGCGCCGAGAAAGACGAACAGGACCGCGCCATAGGTCCAGAGGAGGCGTCGTGCAGGTAGCTTCGTCATGGACGGGTTCCCCCGTTAAAGCATAGGATGTGCGTTAGTCCATATTGGAGTATGCCGCATAAAAGCAATATATTTGCTTTAGGGGGTACGCATCATGTCGGTGAGACGGGCCTTGCAAGCGGGGGGGCAAGCAGGGGGGCAACCCGGGGGGCGAGCAGGGATGCGACCGGGGGGGCGGAGTTTGCGCGTGCAGCAGGCCGTGCATGCGGCGGTCGGCGCGTTGATCGCGGAGGGCGGCCGCGAGGCGCTGACGGTGCCGCAGATCGCGCAGCGCGCGGGCGTGACGCCCTCGACGATCTATCGCCGCTGGGGCGATCTGGCGACATTGGTGAGCGACGTCGCCCAGCGCACCCTGCGCACGGAGTGCCCGATCCAGCCGACCGGCCATTTGGGTACCGACCTGGCGACCTGGGCGGAGATGTATCAGGAGGAGATGGACTCGACGCCCGGCCGGGAGATGATGCGCGACATCCTGCGCGGCTGGGACGGCACACAGGCCGCGTGCAGCCTGATGGATACGGTGCAGCCCGTTATCGAGGCGATTCTCGCCGCCGCCCGGCCGCCGGTCCGCCTGTCCGCCGCGCGCGTGATCGATGCCGTCGTTGCGCCGGTGCTGACGCGGCTGCTGTTTACCGATGCGCCGTTGCCCCCGGGGCTGGCGC
>NZ_JABXXP010000883.1 GCF_013376155.1 Nguyenibacter vanlangensis | reverse complement strand
AGGGCCCGGCCCCCGCCGCCCGCCGGGTCGTGGAGTACGGCCCGGACCTGATCCTCCCCGGCGGCATCGACGCGCAGGTCCATTCCCGCTCGCAGCAGGGGCAGGAGGATTTTCTCTGGACCACCCGCGCCGCGGCGGCGGGCGGCATCACCACCATCGCGGACATGCCCTACGATGCGGGCTTCCTGGTCTGCACCGCCGACCGGCTGCGGCAGAAGGCCGCCGAGGCCGCCGGACAGGCCCGCGTCGATTTCGCCTTGTGGGGCACGATCGCGCCGGACGACGGTCCGGCCCATATTCCCGACATGGCCCGGGCCGGCGCCTGCGGCTTCAAATTCTCCACCTTCGGCACCGATCCCGAACGCTTCCCGCGCATCCCGGCCGACCTGCTGGCACGGTGTTTCGAGGCAGTGGCCCAAACCGGCCTGATCGCCGGCGTGCATAACGAGGACGATGCCATGGTGCGCGCGCGCCTCGATGCCGTGGCCCGCGCCGGCATCACCGACTGGCGCGCCCACGGCCTGTCCCGTCCGCCGCTCAGCGAAACCCTGGCCATGGCGCAGATCTACGAAACCGCGGCGGCGACCGGCTGCTCGGCCCATGTCGTCCATTGCTCGGTCGCGCGCGGCTACGCGCTCTGCGCCGCCTACCGCCAGCAGGGCTTCGACACCACCGCCGAGGCCTGCATCCACTACCTGGTCCTCGACGAGGAAAACGATGTCGCGCGGCTGGGCGGCCGGGCCAAGGTCAATCCGCCGATCCGCCCCCGGGCCGAGGTCGAGGGACTCTGGGCCCACCTGGCCGCCGGCAACGTGACGATCGTCTCCACCGACCACGTGTCCTGGAGCCTGTCGCGCAAATCCGCCCCCGCCATGCTCGACAACGCCTCCGGCGCGCCGTCGCTCGAACTGCTCTACCCGCTCTTCCTGACCGAACTCTCCCGCCGGTCCCTGCCTCTGTCGCTGGCCGCCCGCCTGCTGGCCGAAAATCCCGCGCGCCTGTTCCGCATCGCCGGCCGCAAGGGC
>NZ_JABXXP010000882.1 GCF_013376155.1 Nguyenibacter vanlangensis | reverse complement strand
CCCATGCCGCTCGACGCGCGCGGCCGGCCCGTGCCGCCGGTCGATCCGTTCATGCGGATCGCGACCCTGGACGCTCTGGTCGAGGCAGGCGGCCCGCTGGCGCTCAAGACGCTGTTCGTCGCCGGTCTGGGGGTGATCTTCCTGTCGCATACCCCGCTGCTGTGGCGGCTGTAACGCGGGCGGAAGAAAAGAAAGTGTGGCGCCGGGAACATTTTGCATCACGCACCGACGCCACACAGACCTGTCTCGATCCGAATTATAGCGAAATTATGACGGACGCCATGACAGGCGCTCCACTCAGCACAACTGGCCCGCCGCGCAGGGCGGGGCCGACGGCCCCATCGGCGCCCTCATCGGTGCCCCCATCGGCGCTCGCATCAGCGGCTGCATCGATGGTTGCGGCGCCCCCATGCCCGGTGACGGCGGCGGGACGACCTGCGGGACATTGGGGGGCAGGTCCTGCGGATTCAGGGGCTGCGCCGGCGGGGCCGGCTGACCGGGATAATAGACCGGGCCGCGATAATTCGGCGCCAGTTGCGCGGCGTTCAGCCGGTCGATCAGCGAATCCCCCGTCCCGTCCGGATAGGCCGAATGCGGAATGGCCACCTGCGCACCGCGCGGCGGCGCGGCCAAGGCGGGCATCACCCGCGTGGACATCACCAGGGCGGACATCGCCAGCACCACGCATGCGATCGCCAGGCCGGCATGCCGAGAGGATGGAACATGGTCGGTCATGGGAAAACCCTCGCCTGTTGTGGCTGACCCAGTATCGCATGGGAAGCTGCGGCGTTCACCGGTCGTGGACGGTTTTCCCTCCGGGCGGGGGCTGGTCATGTCCCGCCTGATCGGCTAGGCAACGAGGCATGTTTTTTCCGCACCGCGCCTGGGCCCGGCCCGCGCATAGGACCCGGACCGCGAGTATGACCGATCTTATCCGTGCCGCTGCCCGTGGCGTCGTTCCGACCTTCCGGCCGACCCTGTTCGGCCTGTGCGCCGTGCTGTGCGCCGGGGCCGCCCATGCCGCGCC
>NZ_JABXXP010000881.1 GCF_013376155.1 Nguyenibacter vanlangensis | reverse complement strand
ACCTGGGCGCTGACGATGCTGTTCGTCATCGTGGGGTGGGTGCTGTTCCGCGCGCCGGACTTTCCCACCGCGGGGCGCGTGCTGCGCGCCATGGCCGGATTGCAGAGTGTAGGCCATGCCTGGCCGCGCGACGCGGCGGTGTTCTGGATCGCGCTGGGCGTCGCCCTGGTCGGCCCGTCTTCGCAGGATGCGGTGCTGCGGATGCTGCGCCCGACCACGCTGCTGGCCGTGCCGGCGGGCATTGCCTTCATATTGCTGCTGCTGCTGATCGGCGGACGGATTCCCGATGCCTTCATCTATTTCCAGTTCTGACATGTCCCGGCCCGGCCCGGCCCATTCCGCCGCTCTGACACATTCCGCACAGGCGGCGTGGCGACGCTTCGCGCTGGCATTCGCGGCGGCGCTGGCCGGCGCGGGTCTCGTGGTCTTCCTGTTCGTCGTCACCGTCGATCCGTGGGACATGCTGCCGTTGTCGCCACGCTGGCACAGGATCCCGATTTCCACCAATGCGCGCTTCACCATGCCGGCCCTGGCCGTCAGTCCGCGTTTCGATTCCGCGATGATCGGGACATCGACCGGCCGGCTGCTGCAACCCGCGATCATGGACCGGCCGTTCGGCGCGCGCTTCGCCAACATGGCCATGAACAGTGCCAGCCCGTGGGAGCAGGACCGGCTGCTGCGACTGTTCCTGCGCCATCATCCGACGCCGCGCGCGGTGCTGATCGACGTCGATTTCGCCTGGTGCTCGGCCTCGGCGCAGGCGCTGTCCGGCCCCAACAGGCCGATGCCGGACTGGATGTATGCCGGGTCGCCCTGGCGGGGATACGCCGAGATGATGAACCTGTACGCGGTGCAGGAAGCCGCGAACCAGTTCATGTGGCTGATCGGGCACAAGCGCCAGCGCTACGGATCGGACGGCTATACCAGCTTCGTGCCGCCCGACAGCCAGTATGACCGGCGCCGGGTCGATGCGCTGTTCGCCGGCTGGCCGGTCGACCGGCGGATGGCGGACGGGCCGGCGCCGGCGCC
>NZ_JABXXP010000880.1 GCF_013376155.1 Nguyenibacter vanlangensis | reverse complement strand
CAACCCAATCCCCCGCCGGCGCCCCCTCCGCCGCCGCCCTTCGCCGAGGCCGACGCCGATTTCGTCGGCAAGGCCGCCCACATCGACGCCTTCGAAATCGCCATCTCCCAGCTTGCCGCCAGCCAATCCGCCAATCCGAAGATCAAGTCCTACGCGACCCGCACGGGCACCGACCATACGGCGAACCGGGACAGGCTCGGCACCATCGCGGACCAGCACGGCGCGACCCTGCCGACCGGTCTCACGTCGGATGAAAACGACGTGCTGAACAGGCTGAAGACGGAAAAGGGCCGGGCCTTCGACCATGATTTCATCCATATCCAGATCGAAGGCCATCGCGAGGCCCTGCCCCTGTTCCAGACCGCGGCCCAAAACGCTACCGACCCGGCGCTGAAATCCTATGCCGCCGACACGGCCCCCGTCATCCAGTCGCATCTGGACATGGCGACCGCCCTGGTCCAACACAAACGTCATCATGACCGGCACCACCACTGAAGAAGCGGCGCGTGCCGGCCGGGGAGAACGCCAGCCGGGGGACCATCGCTTCGGCACGTGACGCCGCAAGAGCGCTTTCCCCCGGTTCCATCCTCCGGCCGGAAGGCATTGCGCGCATGAACATCAGGATCGATCGCATCATCACCCGGGGCGGCGATTCCGGGCAGACCGCCCTGGGCGACGGCACGCGGGTGGATAAATCCTGTCCCAGGATCGAGGCCCTGGGCACGGTGGACGAGGCCAATGCCACGATCGGCGTACTGCGCCTGCACGTCCCGCCCGCCTCGCCGCTGGACGCCACGCTCGCACGCGTGCAATCGCTGCTGTTCGATATCGGCGGCATGCTGTGCGTGCCCGAAACGGAATCCCCCGAAACGGACCCCTCGGCCGGCACGTCCGACAATTTCCGGGGCGGCGACGCGGCGGTCGCCTTCATCGAACAGGCGACCGAACAATTGCGCGCCCGTCAGGAACCGCTGCGCAGCTTCGTCCTGCCCGCCGGCACGCCGGGCGCGGCCCACGCCCACCTGGCCCG
>NZ_JABXXP010000879.1 GCF_013376155.1 Nguyenibacter vanlangensis | reverse complement strand
GGATTCCGGCGGGCTGACGCCGCTGGCCCGGTCCTTCGGCCGGGCGGTCGAGGCGTTCTCGACCCTGCCGGGACGCGTGGTGGTGACGGGGATCGGCAAGTCCGGCCATGTCGGGCGCAAGATCCAGGCCACGCTGGCCTCGACCGGCACGCCGTCCTTCTTCGTCCATCCGTCCGAGGCGTCGCACGGCGACCTGGGCATGATCCAGTCCGGCGACGCGGTGCTGGCGCTGTCCAATTCCGGCGAGACGCCGGAACTGGCCGATATCATCGCCCATGCGCGGCGGTTCGGCCTGATGCTGGCCGCCATGACCGGCCAGGCCGAATCGACCCTGGCCCGCGCCGCGGACATCGCGCTGGTCGTCCCCGATGCCGCCGAAGCCTGCCCGATGGGCCTGGCCCCCACGACATCGGCGACCATGCAGATGGCGCTGGGCGACGCGTTGGCCGTGGCGCTGCTGGAACGGCGCAATTTCACGGCCAGCGATTTCGGCGTGTTCCACCCGGGCGGGCGGCTGGGCATCCGGTTGCGGCGGGTCGGCGACCTGATGCATTGCGGCACGGCGATGCCGCTGGGCACGCCCGACATCTCGCTGCGGCAGGTCATCCTGGAAATGACCCGCAAGGCGTTCGGCTGCATCGGCGTCATCGGGACGGACGGCACCCTGTGCGGGCTGATCACCGACGGGGACCTGCGCCGCGCCCTGGACCGCGATCTGGAAACCACCCGGGCGGCCGATATCATGAACCCGACGCCGCTGACCACGCGCGCCGATATCCTGGCGGCCGAGGCACTGCGGATCATGAATGCGCGGCCCCGGCCGATCACCAGCCTGTTCGTGCTGGACGACGGCGGCGTGCCGGTCGGGATCGTGCATGTCCACGACCTGCTGCGGGCAGGTGTGGCGTGACCGCTCCCTCCTCCCATCCTCCGTCTCCCCCTCGGGACGGCGACCCGGCCGTGCCGCGCCGCGAGGATTTCGCGCGCTCGGCGGCGGATGCGGCGCGGCAGCGCGGCATGCTGCACCAGCGTAC
>NZ_JABXXP010000878.1 GCF_013376155.1 Nguyenibacter vanlangensis | reverse complement strand
GCCTCGCCCCGGCGGGCCAGCGCCGCGTCGAAGGCGGCGGGGTCGGCGCGCAGGGCGCGAAGGTCATGCATCTGGTTTCTCCTGCTCGACATCCTCCAGGCGCCGTGGCTGGACGAGACGCGCACAGAAGATGGAAATTTCGTACAGACCGATCAACGGCACCGCCAGGCCGGTCTGGGTGATGATGTCGGGGGGCGTCAGGATCGCGGCGACGATAAAGGCCGCGACATAGGCATAGCGCCGGAACCGCGCCAGCATCTCGGCGGTGACGATGCCCACCCGCGCCAGCAGGGTCAGCACCACCGGCAGTTCGAACGCCACGCCGAAGGCCATGATCAGCTTCATGACCAGGGCCAGATATTCCGACACCTTGGCCTGAAGCTGGATCTGCAGGCCGTCCTGCCCGTCCGCCGTCTGGAAGGACAGGAAGAATTTCCACGCGAAGGGAAAGACGAAATAATAGGCCAGCGCCGCCCCCAGCACGAACATGACCGGCGTGGCCACCAGAAACGGCAGAAAGGCCCGCTTCTCGCTGCGATACAGGCCGGGGGCGATGAACATCCAGGCCTGCACCGCGATCATCGGAAAGGACAGGAACGCCGCGCCGAAGAACGCCACCTTGATATAGGTGAAGAACGCCTCGTACAGCGCGGTATAGATCAGGTGCGGCTGCTCGCCCTGCGCGCGCATCACCGTGCCCAGCGGCTGCGCCAGGAAGAGATAGATCCGCGACGAGAAATGATAGCACAGCAGGAAACACAGGCCGAAGGTCACCGCCGACCAGATCAGGCGCCGCCGCAGCTCGACCAGATGGTCCAGCAGCGGCATCGGCTTGTCGTCGATCGTGTCGCCCTCCAGGCGCGTGCCTTCCGGGTTGGCATTATCCATAAATGACGTTCCTAGAGCAGATCCCGTTCAGACGAAATCGTTTGAGCCCCGCCCTTCGACGAATTGCGTATCCGCGGCGCCGACGGCAACCCGCCGCGCCCCGTGCATCACCCGCACCGGCGGCAGGAAGGCCGGCGGACGCAGCC
>NZ_JABXXP010000877.1 GCF_013376155.1 Nguyenibacter vanlangensis | reverse complement strand
GGCAGCGGGCCGGCGCCATCGGGCCGATCGGCGTGCCGGCGGCGCCGAAGACCCCCAGCGACAGGAAGATCCCGCGCGACCACAGGATCTGCGCCTCGGACATCATCGGGTTGGCCTTGCGGATCGCGTCATTGGCGGGCGACGGATCATGGGCCAGCCAGTCGGCCCAGCCGCGCATGCTGGCGCGCAGGAACCGGGCGATCGCATCGCGCCTGGTCCCCAGCACCGCCTCGGTGGTCACCAGCGCGTTGCCGTAATTCTCGACGGTGTAATCGGCCAGCATGAAGAATTTATACGGGATGCCCTTCTGCTGCACCGCATAGGGTTCCGAGGTGGCGAAAGCCTGGATCGCCACCCCCGGATCCAGCACGAAGGGCCGGATGTCATAGGCGTAGGGCCGCACCTGCCCGTCATCGAACCCGAAGCGCCGGCGCAGATAGGGCCATACCGCGGCGCGTACCTCGGTGCTGAGCAGGATCGTGTGGCCGCGCAGGTCCTCCAGCCGGCCGATATCGGCGTGGGCCAGCAACCCGCCCAGCGATTTCTGGAAGGTCGTGGCGACGGCGGTCATCGGCATGCCGCGGCTGCGCGCGGTCATCGCCTCGTCCGCGCCGCCGATGATCATGTCGTAATGCCCGGCCAGCAGCAATTGCGCGCCGTTGACCTGCGGGCCGCCGGCCTCCATCGTCACGTCCAGTCCCTCGGCGGCGTAGAACCCCTTGGCCGCCGCCTGGTAGAACCCCGCATGTTCGGCCTGCGCGTACCAGTTCGTCAGGAACCGGAACGGCTGGGCCGCCGCGCGGGCCCGTCCGCCCAGCAGGCCGGCGGCGCCGATGCCGGCCATCATGTCCCTGCGCCCGATCCAGCCGCCTGCCATCGTCATGCCTCCACCCGCCCGGCGGATCGTAACGTATCGGCAACAGCATGCAAGCGCATCCTCCGGGCCGGCCGGTTTCAGCCGCCCAGCGGGAAATGGCAGGCGACCGACCGGCCGGCGACCGTGCGCAGGGCCGGCGGTTCGGTCCGGCAGCGATCC
>NZ_JABXXP010000876.1 GCF_013376155.1 Nguyenibacter vanlangensis | reverse complement strand
CGCAGCGGCACGGCCGGCGTGGGTTTTCGAGCATCGGAGCGGAGCGGCCTTGTGGGCCGTGAGCACCGAAGCGCAGGAAACACGCGTCGGATCGCCGCCAGCGCGCATGTCACGATGGACTCTCGGAGCCTGGTCGGACATGTGGGCTGGCGAGCGAGAGGGCCGCGCAGCGGCACGGCCGGCGTGGGTTTTCGAGCATCGGAGCGGAGCGGCCTTGTGGGCCGTGAGCACCGAAGCGCAGGAAACACGCGTCGGATCGCCGCCAGCGCGCATGTCCGGCCAGGCTCTCAGATTTCGAGCAGCAGACGGCGTGGATCTTCCACGTTCTGCTTGACGCGCACCAGGAAGCTGACGGCTTCCTTGCCGTCGACGATGCGGTGGTCGTAGGTCAGGGCGATATACATCATCGGCCGGATCACCACCTGGCCGTCCACGGCCACCGGCCGGTCCTGGATCGCATGCATGCCCAGGATGCCCGATTGCGGCGCGTTGACGATCGGCGTCGACATCAGCGATCCGTAGATGCCGCCATTGGTGATCGAGAACGTTCCGCCCGACAGTTCCTCGAGCTTCAGCGCGCCGTCGCGCGCGCGCCGGCCGAAATCGGCGATGGTGCGCTCGATGTCCGCGAAGCCCATCCGGTCGGCGTCGCGGATCACCGGCACGACCAGCCCGTTCGGGCCGCCGACCGCGATCCCCAGATTGACGAATTCGCGATAAATGATGTCGTCGCCGTCGATTTCCGCGTTGATGGCCGGAAATTCCTTCAGCGCCGCGATCGTCGCCCTGGCGAAGATGGACATGAAGCCCAGCTTCACGCCGCCATGCTTCTTCTCGAACGCCTCGCGATACGTCGCGCGCAGGGCCTTGGCCGCCGTCATGTCCACTTCGTTGAACGTGGTCAGCAGGGCCGCGCTGTCCTGCGCCTCCTTCAGCCGGCGTGCGATCGTCCGGCGCAGGCGGGTCATCTTCACCCGTTGCTCGCGCGGGTCGTCGGTGCGCGGCGGGGCGGCGGAAGCCGGGGCGGGGGTTGTCTTGGC
>NZ_JABXXP010000875.1 GCF_013376155.1 Nguyenibacter vanlangensis | reverse complement strand
CGCCCGACGAGCCCACCCCGCCGCGCGGCTGGCGGCAGGGGGTCTTCGGCGTGCTGGATATCGGCTCCACCAAGATCATGTGCCTGATCGGACGCGGCGAATCCGACGGCACGCTGCGGGTGCTGGGCCATGGCTGGCGCCGCTCGCATGGGGTCCGCTCCGGCGGCATCGTCGATCTGCGCGACGCCGAGGCCGCGATCCGCGCCGCTGTGGGCCAGGCCGAGGACATGGCCGAACGCCGGCTGGACAATGTCTACGTCAATCTCTCCTGCGGCCACCCCGAAAGCCGCCTGTTCAATGTCCGCTGGCCGGTGGGCGGGCGCGAGATCACCGAGTCCGACGTCCGCCGCGTGGTGACCGAGGGCCGGATGCGCGCGATGTCCGAGGGCCGCTCGATCCTGCATACGATGCCGCTCGATTTCTCGGTGGACGAAACCGCCGGCGTCGCCGACCCGCGCGGCCATCTGTGCGACCAGCTCACCTCGCGCCTGCACGTCATCGACGCCAGCACCACGGCGCTGCGCAACCTGGAAACCGTGCTGACCCGCGCGGAACTCAAGATCGAGGAACTGGTCTCCGCCCCGCTGGCCTCCGGCCTCGCGGTGCTCGACGCCGACGAGCGCGAACTCGGCGTCACCGTGGTCGACATGGGCGGCGGCACCACCTCGATCGCCATCTTCGGCGAGGGCCAGCTCCTGCACACCGCCTGCCTGCCGGTCGGCGGCATGCATGTCACGCGCGACATCGCCCACGTGCTCTCGACCTCGCCCGACAGCGCCGAATGGCTCAAGACGATGTACGGCTCGGCCGAACTCTCCGCCGATGACGATCTCGACCTGCTGCCCGTGCAGTTGATCGGCGACGACGACAACCATTTCGTCAAGGTCTCGCGCGCCAAGGTCGTCTCGATCATCCGGCCGCGCATCGAGGAAACACTGGAAATGGTGCGCGACCGCCTGGAATCGGCGGGGGTCGGCCGCGCCGCCGACGGGCGCGTCGTGCTGACCGGCGGCGCCTCGCTGCTCGACGGCGTGGGCAACATG
>NZ_JABXXP010000874.1 GCF_013376155.1 Nguyenibacter vanlangensis | reverse complement strand
CGAGCACGCCGCCGGCGAGCACGGCGGTGGTGAGCATGCCGGTGAGCAGCGCGATCATGGCGTGGGCTCCGCGCGGGGGGCGACCGGGCGGTAATGCGCCAGCTCGTCGCCGAGGGCGATCAGGAACAGGACCAGGCCGGTGATGGCCAGCACGGTCGATGCGGTGAGTTGCTGGGTCTGGAGCACGATGCCGGAATCGAGGATGAAGGCCATCAGCAGCGCGGCGGGTAGCACGTTGAGGCAGGAGCCGCGCGCCAGCACCGCCACCACGATGCCGAAATAGCCGAAATTATTGGCGAGGCCGCCCTGCAGCCGATGGACGGTGCCGGCGAGTTCGAAGACGCCCGCCAGCGCGGCGAGGCCGCCGGAGGCCAGCATGACGGCGATGATCCTGGCGCGGACCGGTATGCCGGCATAGCGTGCGGCCTGGTCGTTGGCGCCGCTGATCGTGACCTGGTAGCCCCAGCCGGTGCGGGCCATCAGCAGGGCGAGGGCCAGCACGATCGCGAGCGCCAGGGGGAAGCCCCAATGCACCGCGCCCCAGAATTCGGGGATCTGGACCGGCAGGCGGCCGGTCGAGGCCAGCGCGCCGGTGACCCGGTCGTGCCAGGGGCCGACCGCGAGATAGGATGTCAGCAGGGCGGCGACGAAATTCAGCAGCAGGGTGGTGATGATCTCGTTCACGCCGGCATAGGCGCGGGCGAGGGTGGGGATCAGGATCCAGCCCATGCCGCACAGGATGCCGGCGAGCGCCATCAGCGGCAGGATCACGATCGCGGGGCCGGGGAGGAACAGGCCGATGGCGGCGGCGCCGATGGCGCCGGCGTAGAACTGGCCCTCGGCCCCGATATTCCAGATGCCGATCCGCCTGGTGATGGTGACGGCGGCGCCGGTCAGCATCAGCGGGGTCATGAACAGGGCCAGATCCTCGAGCCCGAAGCGGGAGCCGACGGTGGAGCGGACGACCAGGTCGGCCAGCAGGCGCGGGTCGCGCCCCGAGGCGGCGAGGAAGAGGGTGGTGACGAGCAGGGCGGCCAGGATCG
>NZ_JABXXP010000873.1 GCF_013376155.1 Nguyenibacter vanlangensis | reverse complement strand
ATCCTGCACGACCTGGTCCGGGCCCAGCCCGGGCAATCCCAGCTATGGCAGGTGCTGGGCGACGTGCAGTCGGCGCGCCAGGACTGGCCGGAGGCGATCGAGTCCTACAGCCGCGCTGTCGCCGCGCGGGGGCGTCTGTCGGGCGACGACTGGACGCTGCTGTTCGGCCGTGCCGTGGCCCTGGATCGCGCCGATCGCTGGCCCCAGGCGCAGGCGGACCTGCAACATGCGCTGGACCTGGCGCCGAACGAGGCGATCTTGCTGAATTACCTGGGATATTCCTTGGCCGAGCGCGGCAGCAACCTGCCCCGGGCCGAAACCATGCTGCGCCGCGCGGTCGCGATCGACCCGCAGGATGCGGCGATTCGCGACAGTCTGGGCTGGGTCCTGGTGTGCCGGGGCCGGGTGGCCGAAGGGCTCGGGCTGCTGGAACGCGCCGCCGAGCAGACGCCCGAGGACCCGGCGGTCAATTACCACCTGGGCGTCGCCTATTGGAAATCGGGCCGCAAGCTGGAGGCCGTCAATCAATGGCACGTGGCCCAGTTGTTGCCCGCCGAGCCCTCGGACGCGCGAAAGATCCGCGCGGCCCTGGCCGATGCGGCCCGCGAGGGCCATGACGTGTCCGCCGGCCAGGGCCGCGCGGACCGGAAGAAGGACTGAACCGACCGTGATTGGCCCGCTGCACGAATCCGCCCACGCCAAGATCAATCTCTATCTGCATGTCACGGGGCGGCGTCCGGACGGCTATCACCTGCTGGACAGCCTGGTGGTCTTCGCCGACGCGGGCGACGTGCTGAGCCTGCATCCCGCCCAGAGAAGACCGGAGATAGGAAGACCGGAGATAGGAAGGCCGGGGGCGGTCGGCCTGGATATCACCGGCCCGTTCGGCGCCGGCCTGGTCGCCGACGGCGACAGCAACCTGATCCTGCGCGCCGCCCGGCTGCTGCGTGCCGAACTGGACGATACGGATCTGCTGGCGCCGGTGCGGATCGTGCTGGAAAAGAATCTGCCGGTGGCGTCGGGCATCGGCGGCGGTTCGGCCGAC
>NZ_JABXXP010000872.1 GCF_013376155.1 Nguyenibacter vanlangensis | reverse complement strand
GGCGAGTCCGCGCAGGCCGGTACGGTCCCGCCCGGCGGCGAGCAGGGAGCCGCCGAGCGTGCCGCAGGCCATGACGGTGTTCAGCAAACCGTAGCCGTCGGCGCCGAGGTGGAACACGCCGACCGCCATGGTGGAAATGAAGATCGGAAAATTCAGCCCGAAGGTACCGATCAGGAACAGCATCAGGATGATCGTCCTGAGATCGCGGCGCTGCCAGACGTAACGGAACCCGGCCGTCAGCCCGCGCGGCGCCTGCCGGGTGGAAGCGCCCGCCGCCGGATGGGGTTCGCCGCGGCGCAGGACCGTCAGCGACGCCAGGACCGCCAGGAAGGACAGGCCGTTCAGCACGAAAGCCCAGCCGGAGCCGAGGGCGGCGATGCACAGCCCGGCGGCCGCCGGCCCCAGCATGCGGCCCGCATTGAACGAGGTGGAATTGAGCGCGACCGCATTCGGCAGGTCGCCGTCATCCACCAGGTCCGAGACGAAGATCTGCCGCGCCGGGGAATCGAAGGCGGTGACGCAGCCGAAGATCAGGGCGAACAGATCCACCTGCCACAGCCGGACGGCGCCGGTCACGGTCAGGATGCCCAGCCCCAGCGCAAGCGCGCCCATCGTGCCCTGCGTCGCCATCAGCAAGGTGCGGCGCTCCAGCCGGTCGGCCGCATAGCCTGTCCAGGGCAGCAGCAGAAGCTGCGGGCCGAATTGCAGCGCCATGACGATGCCGACCGCGGTGGCGTCGCGATGCGTCAGTTCGGTCAGGACCAGCCAGTCCTGGGCGGTACGCTGCATCCAGGTACCGATATTGGACACCAGCGCGCCGGCCGCCCAGATCCGGTAATTGCGATGACGGAGCGAGCGGAAGAGGTGCGTCACGCCGATGATGGCCTTTCGGGGCTGTTCCAGGGGCAGGGTGGATCAGGAGGGGGCGGATCAGGAGGGGCGGATCAGGATTCAGCAAGCCGTTCCAGCAAAGGCAGGGCACGCGCCAGGTCCGCGCGCTCGGCGGCCGAGAAGTGCGCGGCGAGGATGCCGGCCAGCCAGTCCTCGCGCGCCG
>NZ_JABXXP010000871.1 GCF_013376155.1 Nguyenibacter vanlangensis | reverse complement strand
GTGTCGTCGGGCAGCGCCCCCACCGTGACGGGCATGGTCAGGCCGTGGCCATGGCGCCAGACGCCCAGCGTGACCACCTTGCCCGGGATTTCGTCGGCCATCAGGCGCGGCAGGGCCCGCCCGTCGATCGGCTTGCCGTCCAGCGACAGGATCACGTCGCCGGTCTGCAGTTTCGCGTTCGCTGCGGGGCCCTTGGGCTCGACGCCGGCGATCAGCGCGCCGTGCGCGTCCTTGAGCCCCAGCCCGTCGGCGATGTCCTGCGTCACGTCCTGGATGCGCACGCCGATCCAGCCGCGCGACACCTTGCCCGTGCGGCGCAACTGCTCGATGATTCCGCGGGCCTCGGCCGAGGGGATGGAGAAGCCGATGCCGATCGACCCGCCCGAGGGCGAGTAGATGGCGGTGTTGATGCCGATCACCTGCCCCTGCATGTCGAAGAGCGGGCCGCCGGAATTGCCCTTGTTGATCGGCGCGTCGGTCTGGATGAAATCGTCGTACGGTCCCTGCTCGATATTGCGGCCGCGCGACGAGATGATGCCCGCCGTCACCGTGCCGGACAGGCCGAACGGGTTGCCGATCGCCAGCACCCAGTCCCCCACCCGGGCGCGGTCGCTGTCGCCGAAGCCGACGGCGGGCAGCGGATGGGGCGAATCGACCTTCAGCACCGCCAGGTCGGTGCGGTCGTCGTGTCCGATCTCATGCGCCTTGAGCACCGTGTTGTCCTGCAGCGTGACCGTGATCTGGTCGGCATGGCGGATCACGTGGTTGTTGGTGACCACGATGCCGGACGGGTCGATGATGAAGCCCGAGCCGAGCGCCTGCATCTTGCGCGGCGCGGCCTCGGGGCCGTTCTGGCGGTTCATGAAATCGTGGAAGAATTTCTCGAAGGGCGAGCCTTCGGGGAAGTTCGGGATCTGCGGCGCGTCGCCGCCGCCGTCACCGTCGCCCTCGGCGTCGCCGTCCTCGTCGCCCGGCTTGACCGTCTCGGTGGTCGAGACATTGACCACCGCCGGCAGCAGGCGTGCCGCCAGGTCGGCGAAGCTGTCGGGCATGCCGCGTC
>NZ_JABXXP010000870.1 GCF_013376155.1 Nguyenibacter vanlangensis | reverse complement strand
GGCGGCGGCCAGCGCGCGGGCGGTGGCGACCGGGTCGGCCACCAGCCGGTCCAGCGGGATGGCGGCGTCGCCGATCTGGTTGACGAAGGAGGAATTGGCGCCGTTTTCCAGCAGGCGGCGCACCAGATAGGCCAGCAGGGTCTCGTGCGAGCCGACCGGCGCGTAGATGCGGCAGGGGCGATCGAGGTTCGCGGCGCCCACGACATGGTCGTAGAGGGATTCGCCCATGCCGTGCAGGCATTGGAATTCGTAGTCGCCGTGCCGGAAGCCGTCGCCGGCCATGGCATGGATGCTGGCGACGGTGCGGGCATTATGGGTGGCGAATTGCGGGAACAGCGCGTCGCCCGCCGCCAGCATTTTCCGCGCGCAGGCGAGGTAGCTGATGTCGGTGTGGCACTTGCGGGTATAGACGGGGAAGTCCGCCAGGCCGTCGACCTGGGCCTTCTTGATTTCGCTGTCCCAATAGGCGCCCTTGACCAGCCGGACCATGATGCGGCGGCCGGTGCGCCGGGCGAGGGCGATGATCCAGTCCAGCACCGCAGGCGCGCGCTTGCCGTAGGCCTGGACCACGAAGCCGATGCCGTTCCAGCCCGCGAGGCCGGGATCGGCGCAGAGGGCGTCGAGCAGGTCGAGCGACAGGTCCAGCCTTTCGCTTTCCTCGGCGTCGATGTTCAGGCCGATATCGTAGCGGCGGGCCAGGCGGGCCAGGTGCAGCAGCCGGGGCAGCAGTTCGGCCATCACCCGGTCGCGCTGGGCGCGCGCGTAGCGGGGATGGAGGGCCGAGAGCTTGATGGACAGGCCGTCGCGGTCAAGGATATCGCGTGCGGTCGCGTTTTGCGCCGATCGGCCGATGGCGTGCAGGGCGGTTTCGTAGTCGCGGAAATAGCGGCCGGCGTCGGCTTCGGTCAGCGCGGCCTCGCCCAGCATGTCGAAGGAATAGCGGAAGCCGCGGTCATGGCGCGCGCGGCTGGCGCGCAGGGCGGCGTCGATCGTCTCGCCGCAGACGAATTGTTCGCCCATCATGCGTATGGCGACGTCGACGGCGCGGCGGATCAGCGGT
>NZ_JABXXP010000869.1 GCF_013376155.1 Nguyenibacter vanlangensis | reverse complement strand
CGGGGCGCAGCAGCGGGCGCAGGGCGGGTGGAACGGCGGCGGGATCGCCCATGACGGCGGGTGCCTCGTGGGGGCCGGGCACCTGCAGGCCGTATTGCGCCAGGACCGTCCTGCCCCGCGCGCCCAGCAGGAACGCCACCAGCCGTTCCGCGCCTTCGGGGTTCGGCGCATCGCGCAGGATGGTCACCGTATAGCGGGCCGAAAGGGCCAGGGCGGGCGGCAGCGTCATGGCCGGGATGTGCAGCGCCGCGGTTTCGGTCGCGTAGAAGAAGCCCACATCGATCTGCCCGGACTGCAGCCGCCCGACCAGGTTTTCCTCGGGCCGGACCTGGCGGTCGCCATCGCCGGCGTGAAGGATCCGGTCGGCGAGGCCGGGCTGGCGATAATATGTTTCGGCCTGATGCAGCAGCTTGACGGTCAGCGCGCCCTTGGGATCCAGCAGGGGGTCGGTGCGGCCGATCCGGACGCCGGGCCGCTGCAGGGCCAGGTACCAGGGGTCGCTTTGCAGCGCGGCCGCGAACCGGCCGCGCGGGTCATAGCCGAGCACCAGCGGAGATTGGGCGAACGGCGCGTACCAGCGCACATGATCGCCATGTGCCGGGCCCAGCCGCAGATTCAGGGCGGGATCGGCACTGATATAGATATCGGCGCGCCGGAGGCCGGCCGCGATCTGGTTGGCCAGCGCCCCCGATCCGCCGGCATAGCCGCGAAAGACGTCCGTGCCCGTCGCGTCGAAGGCCGGCCCGATGCCACGTTCCATCGCGGTCAGCAGCGATCCGGCATAGAGCACGTCGACGGTGCGGCCGCCGCGCGCCCGGGCGGCCCAAGGCAGCAGGCCGGCCGCCATCATGAACACGCGCCGTCGCATCCTGCCCCCGCCCTTCACTCTATATGGCCCTTCACTCTATATAGCCGAATATAGACTAAGGCCGGGTTTCGCGGCCGTGCAAGTGGCGGGGATCATGAAGGTGGCGTGGCGCCGGGCAGGTGCCACCCGTAATGCAGGGCCAGGAGGCGCAGCCCGAAGCAGGTCGCGGCACCGGCGCAGGCGACCGGCCTGCCC
>NZ_JABXXP010000868.1 GCF_013376155.1 Nguyenibacter vanlangensis | reverse complement strand
ATCGCCGAGGCCGCGATCTCGCGCGCCTTCGACGTCGCTATCACGGGCATGCGCGACTCGGCTCAACTCCCGTCCTTGTCTCCGGCTCCATCCTCGGCCCCATCCCCAGCCCCGTCCTGGCGCGACCCGGCCATCCAGGCGGCGGTGGCCGTCTCCGGCGCGGTGGGCGGTTTCGCCGGCCTGCCCGGCCTGGTGCCCGACATCACCTTCACCACCCTGACCATCATGCGCGAAATCGCCCGCATCGCGCGGGAGGAAGGGGAAAGCCTCTCCGATCCCGACACCCATCGCGCCTGTCTCGAAGTGTTCGCCCTGCGCGCCTTCCCGGTCGGGGCGGCGGACGAGGAAAGCGAACTGGGCTATTTCTCGGCTCGCGCCATGCTGCGCGGCCGCCCGGTGGTCATGTTGGTGTCCGAGGTCGCGACCCATTACGGGCTGGGCCTGTCGCGCAAATTCGCGGTGCAGATGATGCCGGTGGCCGGCGCGCTGTGCGGCGCCTCGCTGAACGCCGCCTTCCTGTCGCATTACCGCGCCCTGGCCCGGGCGCATTTCACCATCCGGCGGCTGGAACGCGAACACGGGCCCGAGGTCCGGCGCACCGCCGAACACCTCAAGGCCAACATGACCAGCGCCAGTTTCTGAGGCGCGGGGCTCAGCCGGGACGAATCGCCTCGCGCAGCGCCGCCAGCGCCGCCGCCGCCAGATAGAACGCCCCCATGATCTGCGCCATGCGCAGGTAATGGGGCGCCACCAGCATCAGCACGCCCGCCAGCGCGGCACCGCCCAGGCAGGCGACCAGGAGGCCGATGGACGGGGAAATATGAATGGGCATGGGGTTTCCTCTGTGTTTCACCCGGTCGGGCCGCCCGGCCGGGCCGTCACGCCGGCACCGGGGTCACGGCTGGCCGGCCGGCCAGCACCGCGTCGATATTGTCCAGCGCCAGCATGCCCATGTCGGTCCGCGTCTCCAGCGTGGCGCTGCCCATATGGGGGGTCATGAACAGGTTCGGCAGGCCCAGCAGGCGCGGATCGGGGCGCGGCTCGTTGCGGTAGACATCCAGCCCG
>NZ_JABXXP010000867.1 GCF_013376155.1 Nguyenibacter vanlangensis | reverse complement strand
CGCGGTGCGGGTGATCGGCGCGCTGCGCGCCTATCTGCTGGCGCCGTCCGACCCGCATGCGGTGCTGGACCTGCTGGCCGATCCGGCCATCCGCATCGTCAGCATGACGATCACCGAAGGCGGCTACAATATCGACGAGACCACCGGCCGGTTCCGCCTGGATACGCCCGCGGTCCAGGCCGACCTGGCGGGGGACGCGCCGCCCGCCACCATCTTCGGCTTCGTGGTCGAGGCCCTGGCCCGCCGCCGCGCTGCCGGCGCGGGGCCGTTCACCGTGCTGTCCTGCGACAATCTGCGCCATAACGGCGACGTCGCCCGCACGGCCTTCCTGGGCTATGCCCGGGCGCGCGACGCCGGGCTGGCGGAGTGGATCGAACGGCACGTCACCTTCCCCAACGCCATGGTCGACCGCATCACCCCGTCGGTCGACGCGGCGATCGCCGCCGAGCTGAACGCCGCGAGCGGCCTGGACGACGCGCTGCCGCTGGTGGCCGAGGATTTCACCCAATGGGTGGTCGAGGACGCATTCTGCGCCGGCCGCCCCGCCCTGGAACAGGCGGGGGTACAGTTCGTCGACGACGTGACGGGGTACGAGCAGGTCAAGGTGCGGATGCTGAACGCCTCGCACATCCTGCTGGCCTTCCCGGGCATCCTGCTGGGCTATCGCCATGTCGACGAGGCGCTGCGCGACCCGGACCTGGAACGCTTCGTCAACGCCTACCTGGAACGCGACGTGATCCCGCGCCTGACCGCGCCCGAAGGGCTGGACCCGCAGGAATACCGGCGCAGCGTGCTCAGCCGTTTCTCCAACCCCGCGATGGCCGACCAGTTGCTGCGCGTGGGCGGCGACGGCTCGTCCAAGGTCCAGGTCTACTGGACCGAGACCGTGCGCCGCACCCTGGCCGATGGTGGGGATCTGTCGCGGATCGCCTTCGGCATCGCCGCCTATCTGGAAATGCTGCGCGGCAAGGACGAGTCCGGCGCGGCCTACACCCCGTTCGAGCCGACGCTGGATCCGGCGCGGATCGCCCTGGCCGGCGCGGACGACCTGGCGGCCGGGCTGGCG
>NZ_JABXXP010000866.1 GCF_013376155.1 Nguyenibacter vanlangensis | reverse complement strand
GGAGTTCAAGCGCATCGCCATGCGAGCCTGCAAAACCGACCGGAGCTTCGAGGCGATGATATATCTCGCCGCAGGTGTCATCAACTCACGCTAAATCCCCACAGACCCTAGTGCCCTGCCCGAGAAATTCTTATGAGAATTTCTCGGGTCAGCAGGCCACTAAAATAATATAGACCCCGTTCAAACGGAATCGTTTGAACGGGTAAAGACGCGCCTCAGCGGGGCATGCCCTGCCGGTGCGCCCGATAGGCCGCGACATTCCGGTTATGGTCCGTCAGGCTGTCGGCGAAGATGTGGCCGCCATTCCCGTCCGCCACGAAATAGAGCGCGTCGCCGCCGGCAGGGTGCGCCACGGCCTGAAGCGACACCAGCCCCGGCGAACAGATCGGCCCGGCCGGCAGGCCGGGCAGCGTGTAGGTGTTATAGGCGCTGGGCGTTTCCAGTTCGGCCCGCGTCAGCGCATGTCCCAGCGGCCCCGCCCCGCGATTGATGCCGTACACCACCGTAGGATCGGATTGCAGGCGCATCCCCTGCCGCAGCCGGTTGATGAAGACACGGGCCACCATCCTGCGTTCCGCCGGGATGGCGGTTTCCCGCTCGACCATCGAGGCCAGGATCAGCAGCGTCCGGCGATCGGGGATTTCGGCCACGACCTCCCGGTCTCGCCAAACGGTATCCAGCGCGGCATTCATCGCCGAACGCATCCGGGCCAGCAGTGCCGCGCGCGGCGTGCCCCATTCGTAATCATAGGTCTGCGGCAGGATTCCGCCCTCGGTCAGCGTCGGCAAGGCGCCGCTGAGTACCGGCGCGCGATCGAGGATATCGGCGACCTGCAGTGACGACAGCCCTTCGGGCACCGTCACCCAATGCAGGACCGGATGCGCATGGCGCAGCACGGACAGCACGTCGGCCATCGACCCATGGGCCGGAAATTCCAGTTCCGCCGCATGCAGCACGCCGTCGCGGCGCGTCAGATGAACCGCGACGCGAAACAGCAGCGCCCGAGCCTGGCCGCCGGCCAGCACGCCGGCCTGCTGCAAGGCGGCGATCGTGCTGCCGATCCCGCC
>NZ_JABXXP010000865.1 GCF_013376155.1 Nguyenibacter vanlangensis | reverse complement strand
GCCAGCCGGGACGAGGCGCGGCCCGCGCAGCACGTCCTGCCATTCTGAAACTTACCCCTCGATCGGGGCCGGGACGCGGGCGGCCTGCCGCGCGTTCTCCTGCCGGGCGGCCAACTGGGCCGCGTCGAAATCGGCGATCAGTTCCTGGAACAGCCGGTACCAGTTCAACTGTGCGCCCAGGCGCAGGAACACGCTGCCCAGCCCGATCGCCGAGCGGTCGACCAATACGAATTCGCGCGGCGGCCGCACGCCGCCGGTCCGTTTCAGCCCGGCATAGACCCGCTCGGCGACCGCGCGGCCGAATTGCGGATCGCCGCTTTCCTGAATCGGGCGAACGCGGTCCTGCATCAGCGGTTCGTAGATGAAGCGGGCCCATTCATTCAGCACCCGCATCGTTTCGCGCGACATGTCGGTGAAGCCCCAAGCCTGATAGGCGTGATAGGCCAGATCCTCGTCATCGCGCTCGAGCGCCCGATAGAGGTCGATGATCCCCTGCACGAACCTGGCGTGGAAGATGCGGATCGCCCCCAGGTCCAGCAGGTTCAGCCCGTAATCGTCGCGCACGGTGAAATTGCCCATATGCGGGTCGCCATGGATGACCCCGTAGCGATAGAGCGGCACGTACCAGGCCTGGAACAGCGCCAGCGCCATGGCGTTGCGCTGCTCCAGCGTCGGGTTGGCGTCCAGCACCGTCTGCACGCCGCGCCCGTCCAGCCAGTCCATGGTCAGCAGCCGGCGCGTGGACAGGTCCTCGACCGGCGCGGGGACGCTGACCTTGGGATAATCCGCCAGCATCAGGCGATAGAGCCGCAGATTGGCGGCCTCACGCGTGTAATCCAGTTCCTCCTGCAGGCGGGCGGTCAGCTCCACCAGCACGTCGTCCTGCTTGATCGTGCTGTCGATGCGGTAATACAGCCCGACCGCCATGCGGAATTGCCGCAGGTCGGAATCCACCGTCGCCTGCATGTCGGGATATTGCAGCTTGCAGGCCACGCGGCGGCCGTCCGGCAGGATGGCGCTGTGGACCTGCCCCAGGCTGGCGGCGGCGGCGGCCTCGTGCTCGAACC
>NZ_JABXXP010000864.1 GCF_013376155.1 Nguyenibacter vanlangensis | reverse complement strand
CGCACCAGGCCGCCCTGCCCGCCTCCGCACTGCCGGCCGGCCCCTTTCCCATGCACCGTCAGGAGGCGGTCGGACGGCAGGTCATGCAGGCGCTGGGTTTCGACATGGCGCGGGGGCGGCTGGATGTCAGCATCCATCCGTTCTGCGGCGGCGCCGAGGACGATGTGCGCATCACCACCCGCTATGACGAGAACGACATGCTGAACGCCCTGATGGGCGTGGTGCATGAAACGGGCCACGCGCTGTACGAGCAGGGCCTGCCGCCCGCCTGGCATACGCAGCCGGTCGGCCAGGCGCGCGGCATGAGCCTGCATGAAAGCCAGTCGCTGCTGATGGAGATGCAGGTCGCGCGGTCGCGCCCCTTCATCGACTGGCTGGCGCCGCTGCTGCGCGATGCGTTCGGCGGCGACGATTCGGACCCGGCCTGGTCGGCCGAGTCGCTGTACCATGCCGTGACCCGGGTGCGGCCAGGCTTCATCCGCGTGGACGCGGACGAAGTGACCTATCCCGCCCATGTGCTGGTCCGCTACCAGTTGGAAACCGCGCTGATCGACGGCAGCCTGGCGCTGCGCGACCTGCCGGAAGCGTTCAATGCCGGCATTTTCGACCTGCTGGGCCTGACGGTGCCGAACGACCGGCTGGGCTGCCTGCAGGACATCCACTGGCCGTCTGGCGCGTGGGGATATTTCCCGACCTATACGATGGGGGCGATCCTGGCCGCGCAACTGCGCCAGGCGGCGTTCGATGCCGATCCGGCGATCGGGGCCGGCATCGCCCGGGGCGATTTCGCCCCGCTGCTGGACTGGCTGCGCACCCATGTCCACAGCCAGGCCAGCCGGCTGTCCACGCCCGAGATCATCCGCGCGGCCACCGGGGCGGCGCCGTCGACCGCTTCCTATCGCGCGCATCTGCGCCGGCGCTATTGCGGCGCGGCCTGAAACGGGAAGCGTGCAAACAGGAAGGGCCGCCATACGAATCCGGGCGGTTGCCATCGGCGGCCGATCGTGGCGACATGCCGCCGATGGCACGTTTCCTTCCGATCCCGCGCCCGGCCGGCCCGCGCCTGGCC
>NZ_JABXXP010000863.1 GCF_013376155.1 Nguyenibacter vanlangensis | reverse complement strand
ACCTCGCCGCGCACCACGCGACGGTCCGGCCCCCGCTGCATGTCGACATCACCGGCGCGCGCCTGTTCAACATGGCGCCCCCGACCCAGGGCGTGGCCTCGCTGCTGATCCTGGCCATCTTCGACCGGCTGCGCGCCGACCGCCCCGACGGGTTCGACCATATTCACGGACTGGTCGAAGCCACCAAGCAGGCCTTCCTCTATCGCGACGCCCATGTCGGCGATCCGGCCTTCATGACCACCGATGCCCAGGCCATCCTGGACGACGCGGCCGGACTGGACGCCATGGCCGCCGCGATCGACCCGGCGGCGGCATCCCCCTGGCCCCGGCCGTCCCAGGCCGGCGATACCACCTGGATGGGTGCCGTCGATGCCGACGGCGTCGCCGTCAGCATGATCCAGAGCATCTATTTCGAATATGGCTCGGGCCTGGTCCTGCCGCGCAGCGGCATCGTCTGGCAGAATCGCGGCAGCAGCTTCCGGTTGGCCGAGGATGGCTGGAACGCGCTGCGTCCCGGCCGCAAGCCCTTCCACACGCTCAACCCGGCCGGCGCCCGCTTCGCGGACGGGCGGACCATGGTCTACGGCACCATGGGCGGCGAGGGCCAGCCCCAGACCCAGGCCGCCCTGTTCACCCGCTACGCCCGCTACGGCATGACGCTCCAGCAGGCCGTCACCGCGCCGCGCTGGCTGCTCGGCCGGACCTGGGGCGAGGACAGCACGAGCTTGAAATATGAGGACCGGTTCGCCCCGGACGTCATCGCCGGCCTGGCCCGGGCCGGACACGCGCTGGAGCCCATGCCCGCCTTCACATCCACCATGGGCCATGCCGGCGCCCTGGTCCTGCATCCGTCCGGCCTGATCGAGGGCGCATCCGACCCGCGCAGCGACGGCATGGTGGCGGCATGGTGACCGCGACGCCCGATCCGCTCCCGCGTGATCGCCCTTCCGGCGCCCGCGCGGTATCGCGGTGCGACCTTTTGGGCGAGGTACCCTATTCGGACGTGCCGGGGCAGTTGTTCCGGCCCTATCTGGGCGGCGGGCACGCGGCGACCCTGGACCGGATCGCCGCCTGGAT
>NZ_JABXXP010000862.1 GCF_013376155.1 Nguyenibacter vanlangensis | reverse complement strand
GCGTTCGGCGCCGCGTTTTCCGTGCCCGCTGTCGCTTCGCGGCCACAGGCGGCCGAGGCGAAGGCGAACAGGCAGGCCAGCGCGATCAGCGCCCGTCCCCCCGATCCTATCCGTCGCTCTTTCCGTGCCTGTTGCAAACCGCGTCCAATCCTGTTCGATCATCCAGCCAGTAACGATTGGCCATACAATAATCGTACGACAGATAATTCAAGGCTTTTTCGCCCTGAAAGTTCCCCAAGGACCGGATCAGCCCTGAGTTCTTCCCCGTCCTGCCCCGCATTCCTGCCGTCGATTCAGTAGCTATGCGGGCAAATGTGGCAATTTTTGGCCGTCATTATTGGCGTGCCTCCGACGCCCCTCCGGAGCCGTTCGGGGCCGCCCGGGCCGTCCCGCGCGGAGGGCGGGGGCGCGGCCGCCATCATTCTCTTGGAAGGATGGGACACTCGTGCTACGGCGCCTGTCACCATGGTGCGCCCTCTGATCGCGGTCCTGAACGGACCCAACCTCAACATGCTCGGACTGCGCCAGCCCGAAGTCTATGGTCGCGCGACCCTGGACGACGTGGAGCAGATCTGCATCCAGGCCGCCGAGCGCCTGGATGTCGCCATCGACTTCCGCCAGACCAACGGCGAGGGCGAGCTGGTGTCATGGGTGCAGGAATGCCGCAACCGCGCGCAGGGCATCGTGATCAACCCGGCCGCCTACGGCCATAGCTCGATCGCGCTGCTCGACGCGCTGCTGGCCGTGGACCTGCCGGTAATCGAGGTGCACATTTCCAACATTCATCGGCGCGAGGAATTCCGCCACCACACCTATTGCTCCCGCGCCGCCGTGGGCGTCATCTGCGGCCTGGGAGTACAGGGCTATGCGCTGGCGCTTCAGGCGATGACGGATTTGATTCTGAACGAGGACGATCGATGAGCCGACTGCTCGTGGACGCGGATGCCATTCGGGCATTGGCTGACATTCTGACCGAAACCGGCCTGACCGAGATCGAGATCGCGGAGAAAGACAACCGGATCCGCGTGGCCCGCGCCGCCGCGCCGCAGGTCCATGCCGTGCCGGCCGCGCCCGTCG
>NZ_JABXXP010000861.1 GCF_013376155.1 Nguyenibacter vanlangensis | reverse complement strand
CCAGCCATGCCTCGTCCCGCCAGGCCCACAGCACGTCGTCGGGGTCGCGCCAGGGCAGGGTGAGCACACGGACGGGACCGGCCGGCATGGGCGCCGGCAGGGATGCCAGCATTCGGGTCAGGTCCCGGCGGCGAATGCGTCGACCAGGGACGTGACCTCGGCCACGTCGGGGGCTTCCATCACCCGGTGGGCCAGGCGGCGGCAATCCTCGAACGACACGGCACGCACGGCGCGCTTGACCCGGGGCACCGCCGAGGCGGTCATCGAGAAGGAGCGCAGGCCCAGCCCGACCAGCAGCGGCACCGCGCGCGGGTCGCCGGCGATTTCGCCGCAGATCGAGATCGGGCGATATTGGCGCAGCGCGGCCTCGGTCACCGTCTGGATCAGGCGCAGCACCGCCGGGTGCAGCGGATGGTAGAGGGACGCGACCTCGGCCGAGGCGCGGTCGACGGCGAGGGTGTACATCGTCAGGTCGTTGGTGCCGATGGCCATGAATTCGGCCTCTTGCGCCAGGGCGTCGCCCATCAGGGCGGCGGCAGGGGTTTCGACCATGATGCCCAGCGGCGGCAGATTGTCGTCCAGCCGCACGCCCTTGCGGCGCAGGCGGCGGGCGACGCGGTGATAGATGTCCCGAGCCTCGCGCAGTTCGGGGACGGTGGTGACCATCGGCAGCATGACGCGCACCGGCCCCGCCGACGATGCCTTGAGGATCGCCGCGAACTGGCTTTCCAGCACGGCGGGATGGCGCAGCAGCAGGCGCAGGCCGCGCATCCCCAGCGCCGGATTGACGCTTTCGCCCTCGCCGCGCAGCCCGGCGCGGTCCAGGGCCTCGCTGTGCTTTTCGCCGCCCCAGTCGACGACACGGATGGTGGTGACGTCGCCCGCCATCGCGGTGACGATTTCGGAATAGATCGCCGCCTGCGCGTCCACGTCGGGCATCGCCTGGGCGTTCATGAACAGGAATTCGGTGCGCAGCAGCCCGATGCCCGCGGCGCCGGACTGGGCGATCAGGGGCAGTTCGGCCGGGAGTTCGAGATTGGCCTGGAGCTGGAGCTTCTCGCCGCTGGACAGGCGGGCCG
>NZ_JABXXP010000860.1 GCF_013376155.1 Nguyenibacter vanlangensis | reverse complement strand
CCTCGTCCATCGGCCAGGCCATATCGGGACCGGCGCCGTAGAGCGATGCGCGGCGCGCCCGGTCGGCGGCGAAGCGCCGGCGCTGTTCCACCGGATCGGTCAGTTCCTCGAACGCGTTCGCCAGTTCGATGCCGGCGGCATAGAGTTCGAAGCGCAGGGCGGTGCGGGGATCGGCCGGGTCGCGCCGGGCCAGCGCCGCCTGGCTGGCGGGCCAGTGGGTCAGGAAGCACGGGCGGTCGCGGCCGATCGCGGGTTCCACCCGTTCCATCAGCAGGCGGAAGAACAGGTCCTCCCAATCCTCGCCGTCGCGCAGGGCGCAGCCGGCGGCGGCGGCCAGGGAAGCGGCGTCGCCCTCGGTGGGCAGCAGGTCGATGCCGGCATGGCGGGCGAAGGCCTCTGCCATGGTCAGCCGTTCGAACGGGACGTCGATACGCAGCGGCCGGGCCTCCGCCAGGCCGGGGGGGCGCTGCAGGACGGGTGGCAGCACCGCGCGCAGCAGGGATTCGGTTTCGTCCATCAGCCCGGCCAGCGTGGCGCCGGGGCGGTACCATTCCAGCATGGTGAATTCGGCGGCATGCAGATGACTGCCTTCGGCGTTGCGCCAGACGCGGGCGAGCTGGAAGATCGGCTGGCCGGTCGCGGCCAGGATGCGCTTCATGGCGAATTCGGGACTGGTATGCAGGAACAGCGCCCGGCGCGTGCCGTCATGATGTTCGCGTTCGGTGCGGAAGACGCGCAGATGCACCTCCTCGCCCGGGGTGGGGACGGCGTAGGGGGTTTCGACCTCGAGATAGTCCCGCGCATCGAAGAAGGCGCGCACGGCCCGCGCCACCAGGGCGCGCCGGCGCAGTAGCGGCAGGCGTTCGGCGATGCGGTCGGGATCGGGCGGGGTGGAGGCGGGGATGATGGGGCCAGTCATGCGCGACTCCTGTGTTGCAGGACGAAAGGCGGTCGAGTAGAGCCAGCCGATGACACAATCGGTCAAACAGACGGGGGCGGTCAAACAGACGGGGGCGCTCAAGCAGGCGCGCCCCGCGTTGCGCCCCACCCTGCGGACGGCGCGCGAGCTGGTGGCGGCCG
>NZ_JABXXP010000859.1 GCF_013376155.1 Nguyenibacter vanlangensis | reverse complement strand
ACCGCGCTGCCGCCCAGTACCTCGAGCAGCGGATCGACCCGCGCGC
The DNA here is from genome assembly GCF_013376155.1 of Nguyenibacter vanlangensis. Lineage (GTDB taxonomy): Bacteria > Pseudomonadota > Alphaproteobacteria > Acetobacterales > Acetobacteraceae > Gluconacetobacter > Gluconacetobacter vanlangensis. The sequence goes on along the minus strand of NZ_JABXXP010000859.1, from coordinate 1,037 downwards.
GGCCGCGCGCGATGCGCATCAACGCATGCTGCAGCAGGTCGAGCGCGTGGCTGACCCGGCGTTCCTCGCTGCCCTCCAGGCGGTAGACGCGCACCGTGCGGGCCTGCGCGAAGCTTTCGGTCAGCAGGGCCGAGGTTTCGCCCATGCGTTCCTGCATGCCGCCCGAGGCGCGGCGGACCCGCTTGCCCAGCCGCTGGATCGGCACGGCGGCGATCGGATACAGCACCGCCGCGATCAGGCTGAGTTCCCAGTCCATGTAGAACATCGACACCACCAGGCCGGCGACGGTGACCACGTCGCCCAGCGAATTGGTGGCGCGGATCATCGCCTCGCGGATCGCCACCGCGTCGGTGGTGAAGCGGGCGGCCAGCTGGGCCGGGGCCTCGCGCTCGATCCGCGCGATGTCGGTATGGACCAGGTGGGCGAACATCGTGCCCTGGAGGCCGCGGATGACGATCAGCACCAGGTTCTGCACCGCCACCGTCTGGGCGTATTGCGACAGGGCCTTGGCCGCCGTGATCATCACCACCAGGGCCGGCACCTGGTAGAGGATGCGCGGGTCATGGGCGGCGAACATGTCCAGCGCGCGCTGGATGACCAGCGGATAGAGGCCGGTCAGCGACGCCATCAGTACCGTCAGCACGAGCACCGAGACGATGCGGCCGCGATGTTTGCGGACTTCCTCGCGCCACAGGCGGCGCAGCAGGGCGGTGGTGCCGTCCGGGGTGGTGGGGGCGGCCGGGAGGGAAGTGCTGGGAGGGGTGGCGGCATCGGGCGCGGCCGCGGATGGCGGCACGCCGGGAGACGCAGGAGAGGACCGTGGCGGGACGACGTTCATGAGGCCCTTTAACAAGCAGTCCGCGGCGAGAAAAGTAATGGAACGTAATCGGGGGCCCGAATGCGCCGGACCGGGATGCTGCGGTTTCGCCGGTCAGGAGGGCGGTGGAGGCGCTGCCAGCAGCCGCGTCAGGCAGGCCAGGCAGTCGCGTCGCCCGGCATGGCAGCCCCCTGCCATCCACCAGGCGCGGAGCCGGGCC
>NZ_JABXXP010000858.1 GCF_013376155.1 Nguyenibacter vanlangensis | reverse complement strand
GTCCGGCCGGCGCAGCGCCCGTGCCAGCGCAGCCGCCAGCGCCGGCGGGTCCCTGGGCGGGACCAGCCAGCCGGACATGCTGTCCTGCACCGTATAGGGGATTTCTCCCACGGCCGAGGCGATCGGCGCCAGGCCGGCCTGCATGGCCTGATGCACGCCGATGCACAGCCCCTCGTGCAGCGAAGGCTGGACGTAGCCATGTTGCATCGCCAGGAAGGGCGGCACCGCGTCCTGGAACCCGGCCAGATGCAGGTTGGTCAGCCCGTATTGCCGGATCAGCGATTCGAGGTGCGGTCGTTCCGCGCCCTCGCCGGCGATGGTGATTTCGAACGGCGGCAGCGTCGTGTCGGCCTTCAGGATCGCCAGAGCGCGGCACAGGTGATCATAGCCCTTGACCGGATGCAGGCGCCCCAGCGAGCCGATGCGCACGGGTTCACCCGCTTGCCAGGGCCGTGCGACCGGGCAGCCCGGATCGGCGCGGAAGATCGGCCACAGCATGGCGCGACTGGGCGGAATGGCCAGGCGATCGTGCATGAAGGCCAGCACGCATCGCGAATCGGCCACCCAGAGGCGGCCGAGTCCGCGCAGGGTGCGCAGCAGGCCCGTATTGGCAGGGCTGAGTCCCGCCGAATGCTGCCAACTGACTACCGGGATGCGCCGTCTCAACCCGATCATCTGCCCCATCACCGTGGCGCGGGTCAGCGATGTCCAGATCAGGTCCGGACGCCAGGAAGCGACCTGGCGGTCCAGCCAGCGCAGGGCGGCGACATGGTCCTGCCTGCTGCCCGCGCGCACCGCCGCTTGCAGGCCGCTTGCGGTGATCGCCGGCAAAGCGCGGCCGTCGCGGCGCAGTAGCGCGAAGAGCGCGACCTCGTGCCCGGCATCGCGCATCAGGCGGGTGATGTCGGGTACCGGAAAGGCGGCGCCGCCGCCCTCGACCGAATTGATCACATAGGCGATGCGCATGATTCAGCCCCGGTACGGGTCCAGGCGCGGGACAGGATCGCCTCGGCCTGCGCCAGGTCGGCGGGCTTGTCGATATCGACCGCGGCGCGCCCGTCCGGCAGCGGGACCAGCCGGACC
>NZ_JABXXP010000857.1 GCF_013376155.1 Nguyenibacter vanlangensis | reverse complement strand
CGAGCCGGGCGGAGCGGCCGCCGCGCGGCGCGGCGGCCGCCGTCATGACTCGCCGCCGGCCCCGAGTTCCAGCCCCAGCAGGCCGAGGGCGGAGAGCAGGATCAGGCTGAAGACGAGCGAGGCCACGAACAGGATCGTCATGCGCGTGATGGTGCCCGGGACGCCGACCCCGTAGAAGCCGCGCAGATGGCGATAGAGATGCACGGGCGGAACCAGCAGCAACAGGTTGCCGGCATGGCCCACGATGCGGACGGCGATCGACGAGACGGTGAAGACGGCGAAGGCGAAGCTGAGCGAATGGACCGAGAAGATCACATGCTCGTACAGCGCGCGGCGCGTGGGCCAGTAATACAGGCCCCACAGGATGAGCGCCGAGATCGGCAGCATGACCAGGATGAAGCGTTCCGACCATTCGCGCATGACGCTGAGCACTTCGGTCGGGTTGTCGACGGCGTTGAGCATGTGCATGCGGACCCATGCGGTGATCCGCTCATGGCCGGCCCATGACCAGTTGCCGATCTCGCGCGCGAGTTCAGCGCGGTCCGTCGCCGTGATATGCACGCCGTGATGCCCGGTGGCGAGCAGGGCGTGGATGGTGAACATCGCCAGCAGCACGACGAAGAACATGCGGATCGGCGGCACCATCGAGACGCGCCTGCCGTCGATATAATCCTGGGTCAGCCGCGCGGGCGCCAGCGCCAGGGTGTGGATGGTGCGGCTGAAGCGGCTGTCGGCGTGGGTCAGCATCTCGAAGAATTCGCCGCATAATTCCCACACCGTGCGATGCGGGGGACCGCCCTCCTGCCCGCAATGATGGCACCATTCGCCCACCAGGATCGTTTCGCAGTTCAGGCAGGCGGTACCGGCGGGCGCAGGGGCGGGCGAAGGGGCGTCGTGACTCATGCGGCTGGGGGCTCGGCGTTACTGGATGGGGCGGCGTCGGGACCGACGGGTTCGTGAACGGTCTTGTTAGGCGATTCGTTGTTAGGCGATTCGTTCGGCCCTGAACAAGAGGGCGGCCCGTCACGGCGCCAGGGTCAGGGTCCAGCGGGCGGGGCCGGGCAGCAGGGGGCGCGGTGCGCCG
>NZ_JABXXP010000856.1 GCF_013376155.1 Nguyenibacter vanlangensis | reverse complement strand
CGCCCACCAGCCGCGCCCGCGCCACCGCGCCCCGGACCACGCCGGCCACGCGTTCGGCCATGCCCGCGACGGGCAGAGGATTGGTCATGGCGTGTCCTTTCGTTCCGCGTCGTTCCGCACGCCGGGATGATCCGGCAGGACGAGGGTATCACGGCAGCGACCGAAGGCGGCAGCCATGGTTTTCAGTCATGGTTTTCAGCCATGGTTTTCAGGGAGGCCGCGCGGGTCTAGGCTGTCGGGGCCATCGAGGAGTACCCAGCACATCATGACCGCCCGTTTGGCCACCACCGCGTTAAGCCTTTCCCTGGCCCTGCTGGCCGCGTCCCCTCCATCGGATCCGGCGCATGCCGCGCCGCCCGGCCCTGCCCGGCCGGCCAAAGCGCCCGCGGCGACCCCGGTGGATGCAGCCCCGGTGGATGCAGCCTCGACGGGCGCCGCCGTGCGCGCGACGTTGCCCAATGGGCTGCGCGTCGTGGTGATCCGCGACCGGCTGGCCCCGGTGGTGACGACGGAGATCAACTATCTGGTCGGATCCAGCGAGGCGCCGCAGGGTTTTCCCGGCACGGCGCATGCGCTGGAACATATGATGTTCCGCGGCAGCGCGGGACTGGACAAGGACCAGTTGGCGGCCATCGGCGCGCAGTTGGGCGGCAGCTACAATGCCGACACCACCGAGAACGTCACCCAGTATTTCTATACCGCGCCGGCCGAGGATCTGGGCGTGATGCTGCGGATCGAGGCGCTGCGCATGCGCGGGCTGAGCCTGGCGCCCGCCGATTGGGAGAAGGAGCGCGGGGCGATCGAGCAGGAGGTCGCCCGCGACCTGTCCAGCCCCAGCTACCAGTATCTGTCGCGCCTGCAGGCGATCCTGTTCGCCGGCACGCCCTATGCGCATGACGCGCTGGGCACGCGCCCGTCCTTCGACAAGACGGATGCGGGGCTGCTGCGCGCGTTCTATGAGAAATGGTACGCGCCCAATAACGCGATCCTGGTCATTGCGGGCGACGTGGACCCGGCGCATGCCATCGCCGAGGCGCGCGCCGCATTCGGCGACATTCCGCGCCGCGACCTGCCGGCGCGCAGCC
>NZ_JABXXP010000855.1 GCF_013376155.1 Nguyenibacter vanlangensis | reverse complement strand
CATGTTGGGCCGCGCGCGCCGCAGGCGGGCCGCGACGGTGATGCCCGCCGCGCCGCCGCCGACGATGACCACGGTGAAGCGGTCGCTTTCCGGGATGTCCGGCTGTGTCGGAACCATGGGACATACTCCTGTTGCCTGATGTCCGTATGGTCCGATCCTAACACCAATCCCGGTCAGGGCGAGGGGGTGAGCGCCCGTGCGGGTGCCGACGCGGATGCCAAGGCGGGCTTTGCGCCGGCGGTCAGGACTTGAACCAGACTTCGACCGGGCCCTGGAGCTTCATGGTCATGGGGTTGCCGCGGCGGTCCAGCGTCTTGCCGACCGCGAGGCGGACCCAGCCCTCGCTGATGCAATATTCCTCGACATTCGTCTTCTCGACGCCCTTGAAGCGCACGCCGATGCCGCGTTCCAGCAGGGCGGCGTCATGATGGGGGCTGTCGGGGTTGACGGAGAGGCGGTCCGGCGGGGTGTCGGCCGAGGGGGTGGCTTGGATGCCGCTGGGGATGTCGCCCTGGTTGTCGCCCTGGTTGTCGCTGGGGTTATCGCTGGGGTTATCGTTCATGAGGATGGCCTTTGCGGGTGATGGATCGTGGAGGCTGACATAACCGCTCTGGCGGGCCAATCCAACCACCGCCGAGCCATCGCGGCGCGATGGCGGCGGCGCGGGAGGGCATGCGCACAGGGACGTGCAGGGCTGCGGAACGGGCCGGCCCGCAGAATAGGATGGACAACAGGCCGTGAAAGATCGACATACGCCCCTGCTGGAGCGCGTGCATGTCGTATTCCTCTTCTCCCTCATCGTCGTCCGTGGCCTGGCGCCACCGTATTCCCGTCGGGGCCATGCCGGTCTGGATGACCATATTGCTGGGCCTGATCACCGCCATCGGGCCGCTGGCGACGGATATGTACCTGCCGGCCTTTCCGGCGGTGGATCGCGACCTGGGCGGGGGGCCGGGTTCGGCGCAGATCACGCTGGCGGCGTGGTTCGCGGGGCTGGCGGTAGGCCAGTTCTCGCAGGGGCCGCTGTCGGACCGGCTGGGGCGGCGGGTGCCGCTGCTGGGGGGGATGGCGCTGTTCAGCGCGGCGTC
>NZ_JABXXP010000854.1 GCF_013376155.1 Nguyenibacter vanlangensis | reverse complement strand
TCGACCAGGCCACCGCCGACGGCCTGGATATGCGTGAGCAGGCGCAGCGCGCCGCCATCCGGGTCGCGGACGATGTCCTGCCCCCCGGCCTGGTCTCGCAGCTCTGCCGCGTCCCGGCCGAAGGCGCCGATTCCCTGCACCGCCTGGTCATGGACCTGCACAGGGCGATCAACGACATCGCCGCCGGCCTGGCCGAAACCGATATCGCCGGGGCCCGCGCCTATCGCCTGGACGACAGGGACCGGCAGCGCGTGGCCGCCTTCATGCGCGGGCTCAACCGCACCGCGCCGCTCAAGTTCAACCACCCGGGGCTGGCGACCAACGCCATGCGCGACGGGCCGCGCCTGATCATCCAGAACGATCTCGGCACCACCGACGCCCACGTCCTGATCGTGCAGATCGAGGGGCAGGACGACGCCCCGCGCCTGTCGGTCCTGCACAGCGACATCCACAGGCAGCGCCTGGAATTCTTCCAGAACCGCCTGCCCGCCCTGACCTGGACGCAATCCAGCCGCCAATTGCCCGGCAGCGAACAGGGCCAGTTCACCCTCGCTACCGGCATCCTCCAGGCCGCGGACCTTCCCGCCCTCGACGCGGCGCTCGAAACCCTGGGCGCATCGCTGGTCTTTCTCATCGACTGGAACAAGGCGCGCAAAAGCCTGCGCCATTTCGTGTCCGGCCCGGCCGCCGTCGCCCTGCTGCACTGGGCCGCCGACCACGAATACGGCCACCGCGCCTATCTCGAGGCGGGCGGCGAGACGATGATCGGCGACCTGCTGGACACCGTCTCGCAGCTCACCGGCGGGTCCTACGGCACGATGCAGCGCGCGCTGGGCCAGGACGGCACGATGGCCTTCCTGCGCGAAGCCCTGCGGACCTCCAGCGAGGCCCTGCGCAACGGGCAGTCCCCGCCCGCCATCCGCGACATGCTGCAGGCCGAGCTGATGACCCGCGTCGCCTCCATGGCCGACCGCATCCTCGACGACGCGATCGACCACGCGGCGCTGATCCTCGATCTCGGCAGCCTGGTCCACGCCGCCCTGCTGGGCAACGTGCCCGACCTGCTGGCCGCCGCCGCCCGCGCCCAGCGTT
>NZ_JABXXP010000853.1 GCF_013376155.1 Nguyenibacter vanlangensis | reverse complement strand
CGGTGGCGCTGCTGATCGCGGCCTGCATCGACGGGCTGGATGGGCGCATCGCGCGGCTGCTGCGCGGCACCAGCCGGTTCGGCGCCGAATTCGACAGCCTGTCGGACTTCCTGTGCTTCGGCGTCGCGCCGGGATTCGTGCTGTATCTGTGGGCGCTGCGGGATGCGGGGCGCTATGGCTATCTGCCCTGCATCATGTTCACCGTGTGCATGGCGCTGCGCCTGGCGCGGTTCAATGCCAGCCTGGACGATACCGACAAGCCCAAATATGCCAGCAATTTCTTCACCGGCGTGCCGGCGCCGGCCGGGGCGGGGCTGGCGATGTTTCCGCTGTTCCTGGGGCTGGAGGCGCGCAAGCTGGGCTGGGACGGGGTCTATGCCATGACGCGGCTGCCGCTGCTGCCGGCGCTGACGCTGAGCGGCACCGCGTTTCTGCTGGTGTCGACCATTCCGGTCTGGTCGTTCAAGAATTTCAAGGTGCCGTCGGCCTATGTGCTGCCGCTGATGCTGGGCACCGGGGCCTATGCGGCCATCCTGGTGGCCGATCCGTGGGGGGCGCTGGCCGCCGCGGGGGTGATCTATGTGGCGCTGCTGCCGCTGAGCCGGCGCAGCTTTCACAAGCTGAAGAAAGAGGCGCAGGACCTGCAGGCCGAGGACGATGCGCCGGAAGCGGGCGGGCCGGCCTAGAGTCGTATCCGTTCACACTGGTTCACGGATACGGCTCTAGATCATTGTTTTGGCGAGCATCTTTATCCGATCAGATGATTCCATCTGATCGGATGATGCTCTAGCGCGGTACGGCGGGCAACCCGGCGGGGATGAGGAGGCTGGCCAGGCCGGTCATGATGGCGGCGGGGGATGGCGGGCAGCCCGGAATGGCGAGGTCGATCGTCGTGCGGTCCTGCAGCCCGCCGAGCACCGCGTAATTTTCCGCGAACGGTCCGCCGTCGATCGCGCAGGCGCCGACCGCGACCAGGGCGCGGGGATCGGGCATGGCGTGCCAGGCGGATTCGAGCACCGGGGCCATGGCGCGGGTCAGCGGGCCGGTCACCAGCAGGATGTCGGCCAGGCGCGGCGTGGCGACGAAGCGGAT
>NZ_JABXXP010000852.1 GCF_013376155.1 Nguyenibacter vanlangensis | reverse complement strand
GGCGCTGGCCGCCTTCCTGCGCCGGCTCGGCCTGCGCGTGATCCTGACGACGCCCGAGGCCCATGACCGCGAGGCCGCGATCAGCCAGGGCCTGACCCACCTGCTGGCCCGCCTGCTGGACCACATGGAACCCCACATGAAACCGATGCCGCAGCGGATCACGACGGGCAGCTTCGACCAGTTGCGCGCCGCCCTGGACATGGTCCGCCACGACTCGCCCGAGGTGTACCACGCCATCACGCAACTGAACCCCTATGCGCGGGAAATGCGCGCGCGCTTCCTCGCCCTGGCGCGGCAGATGGCCGAAGACGACCTGCACGTCACCAGCGATGCCGCGCCCTATTCCGTGTCCAGCGGCCAGTCCATCCGGGCCAGTTGAGCCGGGGCGATCCACGCGATCACCATCCCCGCCGCGAAGACCCCCAGCGCCAGCCCGACGCCCGTCGCGGCCAGTCCCGCGCGGGCCATGGTGAAGGGATTGCCCAGATTGAGCGTCATATAGGCCAGCACGTTGCAGGCGACGATCGCCCCCTTGCCGCCGATTGCCCGCCACAGCAGCGGCAGCGCGCCGAAATGGGCCGCCCCGACGAACATCAGAAAGGTCAGTCCCCCCAGCATCGGCACATTCATCGGCACGTTCTGCCGCTGCGGCAGTTCCCCCAGCGCCGCCTGGAACAGCAGCGTCACCCCCACCGCGATCGCCCCGGCCAGCAGGACATTCACCCGATAGGCCCGGAACATCGCCCGCACGAACGCCCGCCGCCCGCCATAGCGCCCGGTCATGAAGAAATACGGCCAGTCCCCCCGCGCCGTCAGCCAGCCCCCCAGCCCCATCACCGTCATGGACAGCGGCGCGAGCATGACGCTGGGGGCGCCGTCGCGGAAATTCGTGACGAAACGACCATGGCCGAGCAGGGCCGCCCCCCAGCAGGCCAGTACGTCGAACAGCAGCAAGAACAGGAACATGGCCATGAAGCCCGCCAGCATGCCCGCCGGCCCGATCTGCCGCGCCAGGATCGGGGGCAAGGCCGCCTGGCGCAGGAAGGCCGGCTGCCAGACCATGACGGCATGCAGCGCCGCCCCCAGCCCGCCCG
>NZ_JABXXP010000851.1 GCF_013376155.1 Nguyenibacter vanlangensis | reverse complement strand
ATCCCCGCGCCCTGTGGCCCGAGGCCCGAAGCGTGATCGCGCTGGGCCTGTCCTACGCGCCCGGCGGCGACCCGCTGGCGACGACGCGCCTGGCCGACCGGGGCAACCTGTCGGTCTATGCGCGGCACCGCGACTATCACGACGTGGTCAAGGGCATGCTCAAGCACCTGGCGCAGTTCGTCGTCGCCGAAGGCGCGCGGATGAGTGTCGCCGAAGGCGCGCGGAGGAGCGCCGCCCAGGGCGCGGGGGCAGGGGCCGCGCCGGGCGTCAAGGTCTTCGTCGACACCGCGCCGGTCATGGAAAAGCCGCTGGCCGAACGCGCGGGGCTGGGCTGGCAGGGCAAGCATACCAACCTGGTGTCCCGCCGGCACGGAAGCTGGCTGTTCCTGGGCGAGATCTACACGACCCTGGACCTGCCGCGCTCGGCGCCCTCGGGCGGGCAATGCGGCTCCTGCCGGCGCTGCCTGGATGCCTGCCCGACCGACGCCTTTCCCGAACCGTACCGGATGGACGCCCGGCGCTGCATTTCCTACCTGACGATCGAGAATCCGGGCCCGATCCCGCTGGAATTCCGGGCCGCGATGGGCAACCGCATCTATGGCTGCGACGATTGCCTGGCGGTCTGCCCCTGGAACCGCTTCGCCACCGAATCGCGGCAGATGAAGCTGCGGGCCCGCGACGACCTCACCGCGCCGCGCCTCGCGGACCTGGCGCGGCTGGACGATGCGGGCTTCCGGGCGCTGTTCTCGGGCTCGCCGGTCAAGCGGATCGGGCGCAACCGCTTCGTGCGCAACGTGCTGGTGGCCGTCGGCAATTCGGGACTGGCCGCGCTGCGCCCGGTGGCGCAGGCGCTGTGCGACGATCCCGATCCGGTGGTGGCCGAGGCCGCGCGCTGGGCGGCCGGACGCCTGCCGACATGAGCAACCAGGCATGAACGACCAGGCATGAACGACCGGGACGAGAACGCCGCAAGCTTCCGCCTGCCGGGCGGCCGGCCGCTGGTCAAGCGCAGCCTGGCGCTGTCGGGCCACCGGACCAGCGTGGCGCTCGAACCCGAATTCTGGACGGCGCTGGACGAGATGGCGCGCGCGCGCG
>NZ_JABXXP010000850.1 GCF_013376155.1 Nguyenibacter vanlangensis | reverse complement strand
CCGCCGTTCGCGCCCGCCGCCGGCGGTGCGCCGGTGGCGATCGTGTTGCCGGCCGCGGGGATGGTGATCTTCGCGCCGGCATGCAGCCGGTCGGTCCCGTCGGTCACCACGCGCTCGCCCGCCTTCAGGCCCGATCGCACGACCACGACGTCGCCATGCGTCGGCCCGGTCCTGATGTCGCGGATCGCCACCGTGTCGTCGGGCTGCACGACATAGGCGAACGGCCCGTTCGGGCCGGTCTGCACCGCCGTGGTCGGCACCAGCAGCACGTTATGCTCGGTATTCACCAGGAGGTGCGCGTTGACGAACTGGTTGGGGAACAGCGTCTCGTCCTGGTTCGGGAAGATCGCGCGCATGCGCACCGTGCCCGTCGAGGTATCGATCTGGCTGTCCAGCACAGTGACGGCACCATCGGCGATCTTGCGCGTATTGCTGCTGTCCCAGGCCGCGACCGGCAGGGCCACGCCGCTGCGCAACCGGTCCGCCACCGCCCCCAGCTCGGTCTCGGGCAGGGTGAAGATGACCGAGATCGGCTGCATCTGCGTCAGGATCACCAGCCCGTTGGTCTGCCCCGCGGTAACGTAGTTGCCCATGTCGACCTGGCGGATGCCCACCCGCCCGTCGACCGGCGCGGTCACGTGGCAATAGATGATCTGCAGCTTCTGGTTGTCGACCTGGGCCTGGTCGACCTTCACCGTGCCTTCCAGTTGCGCCACCTTGTATTGCTGGTCCACGGTCGTCTGGGCGGCGATGCTGTTCTGGCGCGACAGGCGCAGATAGCGCTGGTAGTCGATGCGCGCCTGGTCGAGCTGCGCGCGGTCCGACGCCAGTTGCCCCTCATATTGCTCCAGCGCCACGTCGTACGGCCGCGTGTCGATCATCGCCAGCAGGTCGCCCTTCTTCACATGCTGGCCTTCGGTGAACAGGACCCGTGTCAGATAGCCGTCCACCCGCGGCTGCACCGTCACGGTGGTGATGGGCACCACGGTGCCCAGTTCGGTCAGTTCGATCGGCATGTCGCCGCTATGCACGCTGGCCACCGCCACCGGCTGGGCCCCGGTGTTCGCATGGCGGCCATGGCGCCCGCCGCCCGTCG
>NZ_JABXXP010000849.1 GCF_013376155.1 Nguyenibacter vanlangensis | reverse complement strand
AGGCCGCGAGGGAGGCGGCGATCCGGCGGCATGTCGGGCGGTCCAGCGCGTTCAGCACGCCGGGCCGGTTCAGCGTCAGACGGGCCAGCCGCCCCTGCCGCGCCGCCAGCAACGTCCCGCTCTCCAACGCTCCGCCATCCGTCATCCGTGCCGCCCCGCCCCGGTTTCTCCCTGTTTTCCCTTGTACGATAATATGACAGAAGCAACAGGACGATGAGATGCCGCCCGGGTTGACGCCGCCAATCCCGGTGGGCGGGCGGCAGGAAGGGCGCAGGAATGACGGTCGATTCCCAGACCTATCGGGATGCAATGGCGCGGCTGGGCGCGGCGGTGAACGTCGTGACCACCGGCACCCTGGACGACCCGGTGGGATTCACCGCCTCGGCGGTCTGCTCGGTCACCGATGCGCCGCCCACGCTGCTGGTCTGCTTGAACCGCGCGGCGCGGGCGCGCGCCGCGTTCCGCACCGGCGGCGCCATGTGCATCAACGTCCTCTCGGCCAGCCAGCGCGACATTTCCGGTTCGTTCGCCGGGCCGATGGACATGTATGAACGCTTCACCTACGGCCATTGGACCACGCTCGACACCGGCGCACCGGTGCTCGAGGAAGCGGTGGCCTCGTTCGACTGCCATGTCGACCAGATCGTCGAGGTCGGAACTCACAGCGTGATGTTCGGCGTGGTCGAGGCCATCCGCATGGGCGCGGGGCAGGGCGGGCTGGTCTATTTCAACCGCGCCTATCACGCGCTGCCGCACGGCCAGGACGAGCTCTGACGCGTCCCTATCCGCGCTTCCCCAGATACGTCCCCACATAGGCCGCCGTACTCAGCGCGCTGATCCAGAACGAGGCCGGGCAATCCGTCCACCAGGACAATGCCAGCCCGCCCCACCCCTCGGCCGCCGCCAGCAGCACCGACAGCACGATCCCCCGCCCGGGCGCCGCCGTCAGGCGCTGCGCCGTCGCGGCCGGCCCGACCATCAGGGCGAAGACCAGCAGCACCCCGGTGATCTGCACGCATTCCGCCGTCGCCACCGCCACGATCGCCAGGAACAGGGTGGAGACCAGCCGCACCGGCACGCCCCGGGCCTCGGCCGTCTC
>NZ_JABXXP010000848.1 GCF_013376155.1 Nguyenibacter vanlangensis | reverse complement strand
GGCCGGCATCGCGGCGCCGCAGCACAGGAAAGCGGCCAGCATCGCGCCCCCGGCCCCGATGCGGCGCCCGCCGATGCAGACCTCCTGGACGGCTCCCGGGATGGCGGACGGGCGCGAACGCGGACGGGAATGCGGCAAGATCATGACCTTTCGGGGAAACGTGACCGACGAACCGACGAACCGGCCGAGGCTAACGGAATTGCCCGGCGGACGTAACCCACCCCGGGCGATCGTCGCCCGCCGGGCAGGTCACGAGGATAGTGATTCCAGCGCCTGCTGGATCGGCGCCAGATAGCGCGCCGGCTTCACGCGCAGCGGCATCAGATAGACATGCCCGCCGGCCGCGCGGACGGTCCGGATCGCGCGGCAGGCAAAGCCGATATTCGCCTCGAGCGTCGCTTCGAAATCACGCGGGAAGACGACATGGTTCGTCGTCTCCCAATAGGACCGCGATTTCGGGCCGATCACCGGCGACAGGCCCCAGAACACCGTCTCGCCGGCCAGCCAGCCCATGCACATCTCCAGCATGCGCGCATCGAATACCGGCTGGGTGAAGAACCCGGCGGCCCCGGCGTCCTTCTTGCGTGCGACGGCCTCCAATTCGCGATAGGGGGCGCGGCGATAGGGATCGAACGCCGCATAGACGCGCAGATGCGGGGCCTCGCGCCGATAGCGGCGGATCACGCTCTCCGACGTGTTGGGAAAGGTCCGGCGGCTGAGATCGGCGGGCGGGTCGCCCTGCACCACCAGCACTTCCTCCAGCCCCTGCACCCCGATGCCGGGCAGCGGCCCGTCCGGATCGACGTCGATGGCGCGGATATGCGGCACGACACGCGGCAGCACCGGTCGCAGCAACGGCACCGCGTCCCAGCCCTGCAGCGCAAAGCGCATCAGGCTGGGCACGTTCAGCGTGTCGGCCATCGGAAAGGCCGCGCGCACCTCGGCCGCATCCGCCTTCAGGGTCTCGGCGTCGCGCGGAATCAGTTCGACGGAAATCCGCGTCATGGAGTACCGCCCGGCTCCGCCGCCGCGCCGACGATCCGGCGGGCGGCGGCGAGGGTGTTGTTCAGCAGGCAGGCGATCGTCATCGGCCCCACCCCG
>NZ_JABXXP010000847.1 GCF_013376155.1 Nguyenibacter vanlangensis | reverse complement strand
CGAAGAAGCCGGCGGCCAGGCCGCAGGGCAGCGTCCCGCTGGACGGGCTGGGCTTCACCGTGGCGGCGATCGATGACGTGGCGCGCCAGAAATACAACCTGACCGAGGGCCAGAAGGGCGTGGTCGTGACCCAGGTGGCCCAGGACGGACCGGCGGCCGACAGGGGCCTGCGCCCCGGCGACGTGATCACCGAGGTCCAGCAATCCGACGTGTCCACGCCGGCCGACGTGCGGCGCCTGCTGGACGCGGCGCGGGCGCAGCACAGGCGCTCGGTGCTGTTCCTCGTGCAGAATGCCGACGGAATGCGCTGGGTCCCGTTCCCGCTGGACGGAGCCGACGGGAAATAGGGTCATGACGTCGTCCTCAGCCGCCCCGGCCGGCTGGTGGGCGGCGTTCCGGCGGGCCCAGCATCCGCGGGGCCCCGACCTGCGCCAGGCGGTGCGGCTGCTGGTCTCGGTGCTGCTGTCCGACCTGCTGGCCCGGGCGGTGCATCTGCACGAGCCGGTCTGGTCGGTCATCACCTCGGTCATCGTGACCCAGAGCCGCATCACCCAGACCCTGACCACCGGGCGCGACCAGGTGGTGGGCACGCTGCTGGGGGCCGGGGCGGGGGTCTTCGCCATCGTGCTGATCCTGGGCACGCCGCTGCCCCCCTGGCTGGTGTTCTGGCTGGTGCTGACGCCGCTGGCCGTCCTGGCCGCGATACGCCCCGCGCTGCGCTTCGCGGCGGTAACCTTGATGATCGTGCTGCTGTTCCCCGCGCACGGCAGCCCCTTCCTGCGGCCGCTCGACCGCATCGCCTCGATCATGATCGGGGTGATCACCTCGCTTGCGGTCTCGTTCCTTGTGTTGCATGACGAAGCCAGGCGGGACGTGCTGCGCAGCGCGGCACGCCTGGTCGGCGACATCGCCGACCTGCTGGACCAGGCCCTGCGGGGCACCCTGGACCATGATGCGATCGAGTCGGCGGACGAGGCCTTTCGGACGCATCTGCAGGAAATCTACGGCGCGGTGGCCGAGGCCCAGGTCGAGGGGCTGGGCTTCCTGCGCCGCCGCGGCGATCCGCTGCTGGACGGACTGCCCGCCCTGCTGCGCCGCCTGCGGGG
>NZ_JABXXP010000846.1 GCF_013376155.1 Nguyenibacter vanlangensis | reverse complement strand
GCCGGTCGGGCACCGCCGCGGCGCCGGCGGGCGCGATCACCCCGGCGGCGACCGGGCCCCGCCGGGTGCCGTCCACCAAGAGGCTCCCCCAGCCCGTGACGCGCCGGCCGGGGTCGATGCCCAGCCGCCGGACCAGGCGCCGGCTCAGGCGGACAGCCTCTCGGCCACGTCGTCCGGCAGGTCGAAATTGGCATAGACGGCCTGGACGTCGTCGTTTTCGTCCAGCACGTCGATCAGCTTCAGCACGCCCCGAGCCTTTTCCTCGTCCAGGGTCACGACCGTGCCGGGACGCCAGTCGAACCTGGCGCTGGCCGGTTCGCCGAACCGGGCCTCGAGCGCGTCGCGGACGGCGAAGAAGGACTCGACCGGACAGGTGATCTCATGCCCCTCGGCGCTGGTTTCGACGTTGTCGGCGCCAGCCTCGATCGCCGCCTCCAGCATCGCATCCTCGCCGGCGGTGGCGGCGGGATAGGCGATCACGCCCAGGCGGGTGAACATGAAGGAGACGGAATTCGTCTCGCCCAGCGAGCCGCCATGTTTCGAGAAGGCGGCGCGGACGTCCGAGGCGGTGCGGTTGCGGTTGTCGGTCAGGGCCTCGACGATCACCGCGACCCCGGCCGGGCCATAGCCCTCGTAGCGGACCTCGACATAATCGTCGCCGCCGCCGGCGCCGGTGGCCTTCTTGATCGCGCGCTCGACCGTGTCCTTGGGCATGTTGACCTCGCGCGCCGCCGAGATCGCGGCGCGCAGGCGCGGATTGGCCGCCGGGTCAGGCATGCCCGAACGGGCGGCGACGGTGATTTCGCGAATGACCTTGGCGAACTGCTTGGCACGGCGCGCGTCCTGCGCGCCCTTGCGGTGCATGATGTTCTTGAATTGGGAATGACCCGCCATCGTTCGTCTCTAACTCTCGTCCTGAAAAAATGCCCTGCCGCATGCCGCCCGCCGGATCAGGCCAGGCGCCCATGGCAGTGCTTGTATTTCTTGCCCGAGCCACAGGGGCACGGCGCGTTGCGCGGCGTCTCGCCCCAGCTCGACGGATCGTCGGGCATGATCGCCGCGGCGCCGATCGGGGTGGCGAGCGTCATGGCGGCCGGGGCGGCGAA
>NZ_JABXXP010000845.1 GCF_013376155.1 Nguyenibacter vanlangensis | reverse complement strand
CGAATCGATCGCCGAAGCGGTCGCGCATGCCGACCCCAAGGCCGGCCAGGCCCTTGCAGCCCGGACGTGCGCGATGTGCCACAGCTTTGCCAAGGATGGACCGGCGATGATCGGCCCCGACCTGTACGGCGTCGCCGGCAGTGCGGTCGGAGACATGCCGGGCTATGATTTCTCGCCCGCCCTGGCAGCGCACAAGGCGGAGCATTGGACCGACGACACGCTGTCGGCCTGGCTGGAGGCGCCGGCGCGCTTCGCCCCCGGCACCCGCATGGCCTTTCCGGGCGTGCCCGAAGCGGGGGACCGCGCGGCGATCATCGCCTTTCTGCATACCCTGTCCGACGGAGGAAAATGACGGTGAGCCTGCATGACGCGGACCGGTTGCTGGCGGCGGCGGAGGCGGCGGCCGACGTCGCGGGGTGCGTGATCCGCCCCTTCTTCCGGATGGGGGTGGCGGCGGACGACAAGAGCGACGAGAGCCCGGTGACGATCGCCGACCGGACGGCCGAGCGCGCGATGCGTGCCGTGTTGGCCGAACGCCTGCCCGAGCATGCCGTGCTGGGCGAGGAGTTCGGGCTGGAGCGCGACGGGGGCCGGTATTGCTGGGTGATCGACCCGGTGGACGGGACGCGGGCCTTTCTGACCGGCCGGCCGATCTTCGGCACGCTGATCGCGCTGCTGGAGGATGGGGTGCCGGTGCTGGGCGTGATCGACCAGCCGGTGACCGGCGAACGCTGGATCGGCGTGCGGGGGCGGCCGACGCGCTATGAATCGCGTCATGAGCCGCGCTGGGGCGGCGTGCCGGGCACGCGGCGCTGTGGCGCGATCGGGCTGGCGGAACTGTCCTGTACCTCGCCCGAGATGATCGCCGGCGCCCCCACGCCGCATTGGGCGGCGCTGAGCCGGCAGGTGAAGCGGGTGACATGGGGCGGCGACTGCTATGCCTATGGCCTGCTGGCGCTGGGGCAGATCGACGTGATTGCCGAATGCACGATGAAGATCTGGGACTGGGCGGCGCTGGTGCCCGTGGTGGAGGGCGCCGGGGGGCGCGTGACCGACTGGCACGGTCAGGCGCTGCATGCCGGCAGCGACGGCACCGTGCTGGCGGT
>NZ_JABXXP010000844.1 GCF_013376155.1 Nguyenibacter vanlangensis | reverse complement strand
ATCGAGCCGGCGCCGGTGGCGGCGATCGCGTCGCGGATCGCGGCGTCGAGCGCCGCGCCGTCGAGTTCGGCGGGCAGGTAGGCGCGGATCGTCTCGATCTCGGACTCTTCCTTCTCGGCCAGTTCGGGGCGGTTGCCCTGGCGGTACAGCGCGGCCGATTCGGTGCGCGACTTGATCATGCCGCGCAGCAGCGCGGTGACCTCATCGTCGCTGACCTGATCGACGCCGCGGACGCGGGCGGCGATGTCGGCGTCCTTCAATCTGGCCGCGACCATGCGCAGCGTGGCGACCCGCGCGGACTGGCCGGCCTTCATCGCCGTCTTGAGGTCTTCATTGAGGCGCGCGCGCAGGGACATGATCCTGTCTTCCTTACCTGGTCGGGGGCGGCCGAACCCGGGCCGCCCGGAAAAAATTTCCCACCCGGGAGATGTCGATTCGCGTGGGAATTTTCTTCCCAGGGGGTGGAGAGGCTGGTAGGAGATAATCCCGGAAGGAAGAATTCTCCATGCCGATGACGATCGAAAGCATCATTGAACGTCTGGGCGGCGCGGACAATGCCGCGCGCCTGACCGGTGTCGGGACCGAGGCCATCCGCAAATGGCGGCAGGCCCGCGCGATCCCGGCCAAGCACTGGCCGGTAATCCTGCGCCATGCCGGCCTGAGCCTTGCAGACCTGCAACCGGACAGCGCGTCCGACCCAGCGGAGACCACGATGCCCCAGCCCCAGGTTCCCACCCCAGCCGTGGTTTGCGCGGACACCCCGCCCGACGGCGCCACCGCCGTGCTGGTGCTGGCCGACGGGACCAGCCTGTGGGGCCGCGGCTTCGGCGCCCAGACCTCCCCTGACGGGGCGGCGATCGGCGAGCTGTGCTTTTCGACCGGCTTGACCGGCTATCAGGAGACGCTGACCGATCCGTCCTTCGCGGGGCAGATCATCACCTTTACCTTTCCGCATATCGGCAATGTCGGCGCCAATCCGGAGGATGACGAGGCCGCGCGGGTGGCGGCGCGCGGGCTGGTCGTCAAGCAGGACCTGACCGAGCCGGCGAACTGGCGCGCGGCCGAGGGGCTGGATGCCTGGCTGGCCGAACGGGGCGTGCCGGGCATC
>NZ_JABXXP010000843.1 GCF_013376155.1 Nguyenibacter vanlangensis | reverse complement strand
GGCCGGCACGGCGCCTCCACCCCGCCATGCGCCGTGCTGCTCCAGGCCACCGATTTCCTGATCACCGCCGACCGGCCGGACACGCCCGCCCCGCTTCTGCTCGCCGATCTGGGCTTCGCCCCCGCCCCGCCATCCGGCGACCCGGCACGGCTCTACGCACGATCGCACGCCAGGTCCGACGACACAGCCCGCCCGCCCAGCACGCGTAAAAATACCCAAGACGTTGGAGCCCCCGTGACATGAGATCCGACACGGCCCCGCGCCCGGCCCCGGCGGACATGACGGGAATGACGGACATGATCGTGACCATCGGCGAGACCCTCGCCGAGATCATGGCCGAACAGACCGGCCACGGCTTCCGCGAACCGATAGCCCTGCGCGGCCCCTATCCGTCAGGCGCGCCGGCGATCTTCATCGACCAGGTGGCGCGGCTCGGCCATCCGGCGGGGCTGGTTTCCTGCGTCGGCAACGATGATTTCGGCATGCTGAACATCGAGCGGCTGCGGCGCGACGGCGTCGACGTCTCGGCGATCCGCGTCGCCCCCGACCAGGCCACGGGCACCGCGTTCGTCCGCTACCGGCCGGATGGCGAGCGCGATTTCGTCTATAATATCCGCCATTCCGCCTGCGGCCTGGTCAGCCTGACCGACCAGGCGCTCGGCCTGCTGGACCGCGCGCGCCACCTGCATGTCATGGGCTCGTCCCTCTTTTCCTTCCGCATCATCGATGAGGTCGCGACGGCGCTGAAACATATCAGGCAACGCGGCGGCACCTTGTCCTTCGATCCCAATATCCGCAAGGAAATGCTCGATATTCCGGAAATGCGCGCGGCGATGGAAATGATGCTGCAGCATTGCGACATCTTCCTGCCCAGCGGCCCGGAACTGATGATGCTGACCGACGCGAAGACCGAGGACGAGGCGGTGCGGGAAATCCTCGGCACCGGCGTGTCCGAAATCGTCGTCAAGCGCGGCGCCCGGGGCGCCAGCTATTACGGCCGTGGCGAAACGCTGCACCTGCCCGCCTGCCCGGCGCAGGAAATCGACCCGACCGGCGCCGGCGACTGCTTCGGCGCCACCTTCGTGACCTGCCGCCTGCAAGGCCGCGCC
>NZ_JABXXP010000842.1 GCF_013376155.1 Nguyenibacter vanlangensis | reverse complement strand
AGGTCCGGGCGCTCCAGCACGCCGGCCAGTTCCCGGGTCAGGTGCGCGGCGAACACGCACGCGCTCCGCTACGGCCGGCTTCGCGGCCCTCGACCGACATCTCCAAACGCTTTCTCCCCGACCGGCCCCCTTCGCAAGGGCTCTCTTCACATCAGACGGCTCAAATCAGACGGCGGCCCCCCCGGCACGGGCCGTCCGTCCGCGCCAGCGCCCCGCCACCCGCCGCACCGTCCACGACCGGATCCGCTCCAGCAGCAGATAGACGACCGGCGTGGTGTACAGGGTCAGCAACTGGCTCATCAGCAATCCGCCCACCACCGCAATGCCCAGCGGCCGCCGCAGTTCGATTCCGTACCCCCCGCTCAGGATCAGCGGAATGGCCCCGAACGCCGCGGCCAGCGTCGTCATCAGGATCGGCCGGAACCGCCTGGCGCAGGCCTCGCGGATCGCCGCCTCGGGCGACATCGCGCCGTCGCGCTCGGCATGCAGGGCAAAATCCACCATCAGGATCGCGTTCTTCTTCACGATGCCCACCAGCAGGATCATCCCGATCATCGCGATCAGCGAGAATTCCTGCCCCGTCGCCCACAACGCCAGCACCGCCCCCACCGTCGCCGACGGCAGGGTGGACATGATGGTGATCGGATGGACATAGCTCTCGTACAGAATGCCCAGCGTGACGTACATCGTCGCCAGCGCGGCCAGGAAGACCAGCAATTCGTTGATCAGCGCGGTCTGGAACTGCTCCGCCTGGCCGGTAAAGCCCCCCTCGATCGTCGCGGGCACGTGCAGCCGCACCATGGTGGCGCGGATCTCCGCCTCCGCCGCATCCAGCGACTGGCCCTTGGCCAGGTTGAACGAAATCGCCCCCGACACGAACCCGTCGCGATGGCTGACCATGATCGAGGTCGGCCGCCGCGCCAGCCGCGCCACCACCGGCAGCGGCACCATCGTCTCGGCGCTGGACGACACGGCCGACCCGTTGGACGCGCCCACCCCCCCGGCCAGCTTGTTGGCCACCGCATTGCGGAAGGATTGCTGGCTCAGCGTCGCGGCCTGCGAGGAGTCCGTTCCCTGCGGCTGCGGCGGCAGCGTGACCCGCACGGTGTTCG
>NZ_JABXXP010000841.1 GCF_013376155.1 Nguyenibacter vanlangensis | reverse complement strand
CCCGCGCGTGGCTGGCCAGCCCGGCCAGGGCATTGGCGGCGACCGCCGCCGCGCTGGTGCCGATCGCGACATGCGCGTCGCGCAGCCCGACCAGATAGACCATCAGCGGCACCGCCAGGATCGACCCCCCGCCGCCCACCAGCCCCAGGGTAAAACCGACCAGCACGCCCGACAGCACGCCCAGCCCAGCCTGCACGGGTTCCATCGCGACGGCCGGCCCGCTTACAGCGTGTCCAGCGGGATCTTGATATAGCGCGTGCCGTTCGATTCCGGCGGCGGCAGGTGCCCGCCGCGCATATTCACCTGCACCGAGGGCATGATCAGCCGCGGGAGGTCCAGCGCCGCGTCGCGCGTCGTGCGCATGGCCACGAAACTGTCCTCGGCCACGCCGTCATGCACGTGGATATTGCCCGCGCGCTCGGCCCCCACCGTGGTTTCCCAGGCGAAATCGGGCCGCCCGGGCGCCCCGTAATCGTGGCAGAGGAACAGCCGCGTCGCATCCGGCAGCGACAGCAGCCGCCGCGTGGACCGATAGAGCATCCGCGCGTCGCCGCCGGGGAAATCGGCCCGCGCGGTCCCGTAATCGGGCATGAACAGCGTGTCGCCGATAAAGGCCGCGTCGCCGATCACGAAAGCCATGTCGGCCGGGGTATGGCCCGGCACATGCAGGGCGATCGCATCGATCGCCCCCAGGCGGAACGTCTCGCCATCGGTGAACAGACGGTCGAACTGCGATCCGTCGCGGGCGAATTCGGTGCCCTCGTTGAAGATCTTGCCGAAGACCTGCTGCACGCGGACGATTTCCGCCCCGATGGCCAGCGCCCCACCGGTCTGATGCTGCAGCCAGGGCGCCGCCGACAGATGGTCGGCATGGACATGGGTTTCCAGATGCCAGGCGACCTGCAGCCCCTCGGCCCGCAGATAGTCCAGGACGGCCAGCGCCGACAGGTGCCCCGTCCGGCCCGAGGCCGGGTCGTAATCCAGCACGCTGTCGACCACCGCCGCCTGCCTGGTCGCCGGATCATGCACCACATGGGTGGCGGTAAAGGTCGCCCGGTCGAAGAAGCTGCGCACCACCGGCGCGTCCGGCCGGCCCGACCAGGCGGCGACCTGCC
>NZ_JABXXP010000840.1 GCF_013376155.1 Nguyenibacter vanlangensis | reverse complement strand
AACCGCCGGCCGGCAGCGCGGGGCCGGCGGCATCGGCGGACCCGGCCGGCAGCGTAAAGGCGCCCAGCAGCACGCCGCACGCGACCGCCAGACATACGAAACGGCCGGACGGACGCACGGCCGGGGACAGGGGGCGAGATTCCATGCCCCATACCTGCACGAACTCGGCCGTGCTGTCACAGGCTTCGACGCATCGGCGCCGGTTTTTCGTCCCCTATCCCCATTGCAACCGAATGAAACACCGGATGTCGGCGGCCGCGATTTGGCGATAGGATGACAGGCATGGAATTTCTGCCGCATATCCTGGTCGTCGATGACGATCGTGAAATCCGCGACCTTCTGGCCCGCTTCCTGGAACGCAACCAGTTCCGCGTCACCACCGCCCGCGACGGGCGCGAGACCCGCAAGGCATGGCAGGCCGGCCATTACCAGTTGATCGTCCTGGACCTGATGCTGCCGGGCGAAAGCGGGCTGGAACTGGCACGCTGGCTGCGCAGCCAGGCCAATGTGCCGATCATCATGCTGACCGCCATGGGCGAGGAGACGGACCGGATCATCGGGCTGGAACTGGGGGCCGACGATTACGTGCCCAAGCCCTTCAATCCCCGCGAATTGCTGGCGCGCATCCGCGCCGTGCTCCGCCGCAGCGGCGAGACGCCCGAGTCCAGGACCGCCATCGAGCAGCGGAACCTGCATTTTTCCGGCTGGACGCTGGAGCAGTCGCGCCGGCGGCTGCTGAACCCGGACGGGACCGAGGTACCGCTGACCGGCGGGGAATACGACCTGCTGATGGCGCTGCTGGACCGCGCCAACCGGGTGCTGACCCGCGACATGCTGTTCGACCTGCTGCGCGGGCGCCAGGCGGGGCCGTTCGACCGGGCGATCGACGTGGCAATCAGCCGGCTGCGCCGCAAGCTGGAGGATAACGGGCGCAACGCGCAGCTTATCAAGACGGTGCGGGGCGGCGGCTATGTCCTGGCATCCGATGTCGAGCGCTATTGATGCCTCCGCCATTGATGCCCCCACCATCGATGCTCCGGTCGATTCCGGCGGCGTGCCGCGCATGATGGAGCCTGCCGCCCCGGCGGCATCCGGCGCCGCGCCTGACGGCCCCGCG
>NZ_JABXXP010000839.1 GCF_013376155.1 Nguyenibacter vanlangensis | reverse complement strand
GGGCGGCGGCAATGCCGTCCCGCGCCGCCTGCGGCGTGGCCGTGACCACCCGCGCGATGTCCTGCCCCGTCACGGGCGAGCGTACCGGCAGGCCGCCCGCCGATGGATCGCCCGCCAGGCCATCGGATGCCAGGTTATCAGATACCAAGCTATCAGATGCCAGACTATCAGAAGTCAGGGCATCGGCCGCGACGCCCAGCGCGGCCAGCAGGGAACGGGTTTCGGCAACAAGGTCGGTCATCTTCCATCCTGTCGGCAGGTGATCGCAAAAGAGGGCATATTTCCGGGCCGCCGGGGCCGGATCTTAGAGGCTGTCTCACAAGCCCTGCTGTCGAGCGAGAGCGGCCCGCTGAAGACGCGCGTCGGATCGCCGACAGCAGGGCTTGTGAGACAGCCTCTTACCGCGCATCGGCCGCATGGGCGATGCAGGCCCCCGCTTCGTAGAAGATACGGCGGGCCGCGCGAAGGCCCGGCGGGCGGATGCCGGTCACCGGCAGCGGGGCCGCCCCGTCGTCCAGGGCGCCGCGCGCCAGATCGGCCAGGACCCGCCCGAACACCGTTCCGGGCGCGATGCCCCGGCCATTATAGCCGCAGAGCGCGATCATGCCCGGCCCCAGGCGGTGCAGGCGGGGCAAATGATCATGGGTCATGCCGATCGTGCCATACCATTCGGCCGCGAAGCCCGATGACGTGAACTGACGGCCAAGCTGCGGAAAAAGGCGCGCGATCGTACGCCGCGCCCAGTCGCGATGCAGGGTCAGGCCCGGCCCGGCGAGCGCGCCGATACTGCCGACGACCAGCCGGCCGGCATGGTCCAGCCGGAACGAGCGCATGACCTGCCGGGTGTCCCATGCCCCCTGCCGCCCCGGCAGGATCGTGGCGCGCAGGGCGGCGGGCAGCGGCGGTGTGGCGCAGTTGAAATAGCTGACCGGCACCAACTGGCGCGCCAGCATCGACCACGGACCGCTGCCATAGGCATTGGTGGCGACGATCACCTGGTCGGCCAGCACATGACCCTGCGGCAGGTCCAGCCGGTATTGCCCGCCCGACCGCGTGCAGCCGGTGACGGGCGAGCCGGTGAAAAGGCGCGCCCCGGCCCCGATCGCCGCCGCCGCCAG
>NZ_JABXXP010000838.1 GCF_013376155.1 Nguyenibacter vanlangensis | reverse complement strand
CCGCGATCCGTCAGGCCGAAGGCCCGCGCCGCCGTCAGGCTGGCGGCGCGATAGGCGGCCAGCGGCGCCACGCCCTGGGCGATGGCGCTGCGGATCAGGAAATCGATATGCCCTTCATGCGCGATCTCCAGCGGATTGCGGTCGTCGGTGCAGAACGCCAGGAACGGCGAGGTCTCGACAGTCAGCAGCGGCGCCAGCGCCGCCAGGTCCTTGCACACCGACCCCTCGCGGATCAGGATCGTCATGCCCTTGCGGATCTTCTCCAGGGCTTCCTCGGCACGCGTCGCCTCATGGTCGGTCGAAATGCCGGCGGACAGATAGCCGTTCAGCGCCTTGCCGCCCATCAGCGGCGCATGCCCGTCGATATGCCGCCCGGCAAAGGCGCGCAGCTTGTCCAGGCAGTCCGCCTCGCAATTCAGCACCCCCGGCATGTTCATGAATTCCGCCAGGCCGATCACCTTCGGATGGTCCATGAACGGGGCCAGCGCGTCGGCGCCCAGCACCGCGCCCGACGTCTCGACCGCCGATGACGGCACGCAGCTCGACAGGTTGACGCGCAAATCCATGACCATGCGCGTCGCGGCCTCCAGGAAATAGCGCAGCGCAGCGGCACCCAGCACATTGGCCATCTCGTGCGGGTCGCAGATGGCGGTCGTCACCCCGTGCGGCAGCACGCAGCGCTCGAACTCGAACGGCGTGACCAGCGAGGATTCGATATGCAGGTGCGTGTCGATGAAGCCGGGCACCACGACCCGCCCGCGCCCCTCGATCACGGCGGGGCCGTCATAGCGGTCCAGCGTGCCCACGATCGTGTCGCCGCAGATGGCGATGTCGGTCGGCAGCAGCGCCCCGGTCACCAGGTCGAACAGGCGCACATCGCGTATCACCAGGTCGGGCGGCGCCTGGCCGCTTCCCTGGCGGATCCGGCGGGCGATCGGGTCGGTCGATTCAGCGTTCATGCCGTTCTTAACCACAGCCGCGCGCCGTCCGTCCACGACCGATTGCGTCAGCCGGCTTTCTGCCGCCACATCAGCATGTTGCGTCCGGCCTGGCGCGCCTCTCCCGGCATGGCCCACAGCGCGGCCCCGCCGGCCAGCGCGGCCAGCACGACATACAGCG
>NZ_JABXXP010000837.1 GCF_013376155.1 Nguyenibacter vanlangensis | reverse complement strand
CGCCAGCAGCAGGGTGGTGAGCGGCGTCGAAAGCCGCCACTGGAATTCCGCCACGTCGGCGGCGTCGTGCGAGCGGGCGATCCGCAGGCTGCCGGCGGCCACCGAGCTATAGCCCGGCGTGGCGGCCTGATGGCGGTTCGGATCCTGGGTCAGAGCGCGCACCGTCATGATCCGGTCCTGGCCGCCTGGCTGGGTGGCGATGTCATAGACATGGGCGTTGCGCAGCACGACCAGGCGCTCCGGCGGGGTCTTTTCCGCCGGGCCTTTTGCCACCTGACCGTTTTCAGCCGGGCCGTCTTCCGTCGGGAAGCCCAGTTCGGCGTGGATGATCTGGGTTTCCTTCGCGTGGCGGATCCGCACGAAGACGTCGCGCGCCGGCGTGCCGGGGCCTTGGCGGCGGGTCAGGAAGATCACGCGCGCGCCGTTCTGCACCACATAGAAGGTGCCGGCCTGCATCGCGTCGACATCCAGAGTCAGGGCGGCGGCCTGGGACAGGTCGTGCAGCCGGTGATAGGCCCAGGGCCGGACGATCAGCGACAGGCTGCCCACCGCCAGGGCGACGGCGCCGGCCAGCACCATGACATGGCGCAGCATCATCCCCGGAGTCACGCGCAGCGCATGCAGGGCCGTGATCTCGGAATTGCCGTACAGCGTGCCCAGCGCCAGCACGATGGACAGGTACAGCGAGACCGGCACCAGCACTTCCAGCCCGATCAGCAGCTTCAGCGCGACCAGGGTCAGGATCGTATGGGCGGACAGCAGGCCGTTGACCGCTTCGGACAGGAAATCGGCCGCGCTGTAGCTGGCGAACAGGGCCATGCAGATACTCAGCATCGCCGCCATCGGCTTGCCGATTTCACGCAGCAGATAGGTCCGAATGATCAAAGGGGCATACCGTCCATGATGCGCGCCGATCCTGGCTGCCGAATTCCGGCTGTCGGTCCCGGCAGGTCCGTCCCGGCGCGGCCAGGACCAGGCATCGGGGCCGCGCGCACCCTGTCTCCGGACGGGCAGGCATCATAGGCAACCGGTTTCCGGCCGTCAAACACCGGGTCGATGGGCCGCGTTCCGGCGCGGTGCCGCCTGGTCCGCCAGCCCGTCCGGCGGCAGGACGGGCGAGC
>NZ_JABXXP010000836.1 GCF_013376155.1 Nguyenibacter vanlangensis | reverse complement strand
GGGCCGGCGATGACGCCCGCCATCGGCGCGGCCTCGTCGGGCGGCAGGGCGGGGTCGTGGACCAGCAGGCGGCAATGGGCGCGCAGATGGACGGCGATCAGCCGCCCGAAGGCGCCGAAACCGATCAATCCGACCTGGGGCGGTCGAGGGGCAGGGGAACGGGGCAGCATGAACGGGGCTTTCTTCGAGCCGCGTCGCCGCTGGTATCCGGATAGAGTCAACCGCCGACGACGCAGCGGTTGAGTACAGAACGCAATCCCCGCCGCTATGAGAGCGGCGCGTAATAGAGTCCGGCCAGGGCAGGGGCCGGCGGGGTGGGAATCGTCGTCATGCGCGGCAGCTAGCGCCTTCTACCCCGCGCGGTCAATCCCTTCCGGCAGGGTGCCTTCCATGACGACATAGCGCAGGCCGCTCTTGACGAAGGGCGCGCCGCGCGGCGCCAGCCCGAAACGGCGATAGAATGCGACGGCGGTCAGCCGGGCATCCAGCGTGATCCCGGTGAAGCCGAGCGGGCGCAGATCGGCGAAGGCCCGTCGCAGCAGCGCGCTGCCGATCCCCTGGCCCTGGCATTCGGGCAGCACCGCGCATTTGCGCAGCCGCACCGTGCGGTCGTCGACGGGAAAGAACGACCCGCACCCCGCCAGGACCCCGTCGGCGAAGGCGCCGTAATGCAGCGCGTCGGCATCGCCGGGCACCAGGCATTCCTCGGCCGTCCGGCCGGGCCACAGCACCGCCCGGCGGATGGGCAGGCAGTCGGTCAGGGCGATGCGCGCGATCCGCATGTCGGGCATGAAGGTCCCTTTTCGCGTTCAGGATGGGGGCGTTCAGGGGTGGGGGCGACCAGCAGCCAGGCGCCGGCCACCTGCAGCGGCAGCCCGGCGACCAGCATGATGAAGCCGGCCCAGTGCTGGTCCTGCAGCGGCGTCAGGTCCCACCGGCACAGCACGTCCAGATAGGGGGCGTACAGCACCCGGGGGGCGGTCATCCAGACCACCGCCACCACCGTCATCGGCACGCCGCCCAGCAGGGCATAGAGCCCCGCCGCCGGGTTGCGGCGGATGATGCGGGTGCCGGGCAGGACCTGCGCCCAGAACAGCAGGCCGGCCAGCAGGCCCAGCAGGCCCAG
>NZ_JABXXP010000835.1 GCF_013376155.1 Nguyenibacter vanlangensis | reverse complement strand
CGCCGCATCGCTGGCCAGCAGCCGGCGCTGGATCTCCAGCGCCGCGCCCGCATGCTCGGTTTCGGCGATCAGCCCGTCCTGCCGGTCCCGGTCCAGCTCGACCAGTTGCGCCCGATGCAGCATCAGCGCGGAATCCCGCTCGTCGCGCACCCTCGCGCGGCGGAAGATCGTCAGCGACGGCAGCAGCACCGCGGCGCTCAGCAAGACAATACCAATCCAGATCATGCCAATCTCAGCGCGCTTCAGTCAGGTCGGTCAGCCGCGCCCGCTCGGCATCGCTCAGCGGGGCAGGGGCGGGGCGGCGGCGGCGGAAGGACAGGGCGGCCACGATCCCCCCCACCAGCAGCGCCAGCACCGGCATGGCCCACAGCAGCGCCGTGCCGACGGTCAGCGGCGGCCGCAGCCGGATGAAATTGCCATAGCGCCCGACCATCCAGTCGATGACCTGCCGGTTCGTCTCGCCCTTCAGCACGTGCTGGCGCACCACGTGGCGCAGGTCGCGCGCCAGGCCGGCGCTGCTGTCCTCGATGGATTCGTTCTGGCAGACCAGGCAGCGCAGTTGCGACCCGATCGCCTCGGCCCGCGCTTCCTGGCGCGGATCGGGCAGCATCTCCGCCGGATCGTCCACCGCCGCCGCCGCCAGCGGCGACAGGATGGACAGGACGGCCAGGGCGAACGCCAGCCGGCGTATTCGCGTCCTCATCGGCGCAGCCCGGCGGCCAGCGGCAGCAGCGTGTCGCGGATCGTCCCGTCATCCAGCGCCGCCGCGTTATGCCAGCGGATCACCCCGCCCGGCCCGATCAGATAGGATTCCGGCACCCCCGACACCCCCCAATCGATGGCCGTCAGGCCCGGCAGGTCGCTGGCGATCCGCGTATAGGGATTGCCGGCCCGGCGCACGAAACCGGCCGCATCCTCGGGCTTGTCCTTGTACGCGATGCCCCAGATCGGCAGCCGCGCCTTCAGCAGGTTCAGCGCGGGCATCTCCGCGACACAGGGAATGCACCAGGACGCAAAGAAATTCACCAGCACCGGCGCCGTCAGGGCGCGCAGGTCGGCCGCCCCGAAACCCTGGCCCGGCGCCTGGTCGGGCAGGGCGAAATCCGGCACCGGCCGGTTCAGCACCGGC
>NZ_JABXXP010000834.1 GCF_013376155.1 Nguyenibacter vanlangensis | reverse complement strand
CGCCGGCGGACTCAATTTCTTGGAATCGTCCAGGAGCGCGGCGAGCCGGCGCGGCACGCCGGATTCGAACATCACCGCGGCCGCCACCACGGGCCCGGCCAGCGGTCCGCGTCCGACTTCGTCCACCCCGGCGACTCGGCCGCCATGCTGCAACTCACGCGCGTAATCCGGCATCCACCCCTTCCCGATCGGTGGCGCATCGGGCGCCGCCGCCCGATTCGCACACCGAATCACGTCCTGACTGGATGGAAACCATCTTTACGCCATGTTGCGCAAGATGCTGATTCCACGACGAGTCCTTTCAAACGGAAAAAAATTGTCCCGCTTGCGACTCGACCGGGGCGAAGGGATGAGGAAATTCAGGCCTTCGCCTTGCGCCGCGGCAGGACCAGCAGCCCGAGCAGCAGGCCGATGCAGGCGGCGATCCCGACCGAGATCAGGGGACGGTCCTGGATGAACAGAACGGCCTGCTCGATGCGGCTTTCGCCTTCCTCGTACAGATCGGCGAATTCCTGGCGGGCGACGCCCGCGATCTCGTCGGCCTTGCCTTCGGCCTGCAGGCCGAGGTCGCCGGTCAGGCCGCCGGCCGCGTCCTTGAGCTTGCCCACGCCTTCCTGGACCGCGCCTTCCGCCTTCTCGGCGAATGCCTCGTTGCTGGAGTCCGTCATGCATTTCCTCCTGTTTCGGATCATGCCGCCTTGGGGTCGAAAACGGATCGGCCGGGCCGGGGTTGCGCGCCTGGGCGGGGCCGGCGGGACGACCCGCGGGGCAAGGCTATCGCTTCCGCCACGATCCCGCCATCCGCCAGGGTGAAAATGCGACATGGCGGCATGGGCGCGGCGTCGAAAAAGCGTGCCGGCGGATCTTGAGGCGGATCTTGGGCGGCCACCGACAAACTGTTACATTTCTACACCGACTATAAGAGGGATTTAACATCATTTGCCGGTGTACCTGCTACACAGTGCCGGCAGAGCGCGTGTTGAGACGCAAACGTCATCGGCGGACGTCGTAGGATTTGAGGAAGACCTGACCACCATGGACAAACCGACACTGGACCCCTCGGACACGCCCGCGCACCAGACGCCGCCCGGTCCGGGGCGGACGGATGCGGCCGGGACCGGCACGGCCCCT
>NZ_JABXXP010000833.1 GCF_013376155.1 Nguyenibacter vanlangensis | reverse complement strand
GCGCCGGGCCGCGAAGGGAATGGCCGGGCCGCGCAGGGCCTCCAGCCCGCGCGGGTTCTGCGCCAGGCGGATCCAGCCGGCGAAATCGCGTCGCAGCGTCATGGTGCGCGGGAGGGTCATGATGCCGCGCCAGCTTTGCGTCGGCAGTTCCTGGCAATATTGCCAGTTGCCGAGCCAGGCGATGGTCACGGCCTCGTCACGCGGCATGTTGCCGTAGACCTGCATTGCATAGGCGTCCTTGGCGAAATCGGTCAGGCCGATCACGGTGTCGTCGGGGACGAAGCGCGTGCCGTCGAACTGCCCCACGAAATATTGCGTGATGCTGCCGCCGGTCGGGCCGCCCGGGTTGACCGAGACGAACAGCACCCAGCGCGTGCCGCCGCCTTCGAGCGCCATTTCGATCAGGTTCGGGCATTCATAATCGACGCCGAACAGGCCGGACGGGCCGAAATCGCTGAGATGCACCCAATGGATCAGGTCGATCGAGGCGTAGAACGCGATCTGGTGCAGGCGTGACTTCGCGACGACCATGACCCATTGATTGGTGGGCTTGTGGAACATCACCTGCGGGTCGCGGAAGGAGTTGCTGCCGATATCCAGGATCGGGTTATGGGCGTATTCCGTGAAGCTCTGTCCGTTATCGCGGCTGATGGCGAGATATTGCGCCTGCCGGTGCGGGCTGGCGCGCGTATAGATCGCGGCCATGCCGCCCTGGCCGGCATCGAACAGGCCCGAGGCGTTTTTCGCGTCCAGCACCGTGCAGCCGCTATAAGCCTCGCCGTCCCTGGTTTCGGGGATGGCGATGGGCCGGTCCTGCCAGTGCAGCAGGTCGGTGCTGGTGGCATGGCCCCAATGGACCCGGCCGGCATAGGGCGCGAACGGATCATATTGATAATACAGATGATAGTACGTGCCGTCGAAGATCAGCCCGTTCGGATCGTTCATGAAGCCGGTGACAGGGGAAAAATGGATCGTCGGGCGATAGAAGACGTCGCTTTGCGTCTTCACGACGGGACGGGAGACGACGCCCGGCTGGTCGGCGGGCGAGGGATGCGATGCGTTGGGCTCGGCCTTGCGGGTGTGGTCGGGCGCCTGCGGGGGCGTCGGGGCGGTAGGGGTGGCTGGCGGCGGCGTG
>NZ_JABXXP010000832.1 GCF_013376155.1 Nguyenibacter vanlangensis | reverse complement strand
CCCGTTTCGCGCAGGGCGGACAGCCGGCCGGCACCGTGGGCACGGCCGATCCGGCCGGCGCGGTCCAGACATTCCACCCCGGAGCGGACATTCCGGCCCAATGGTGGATGCTGTTCCATTCACCGGCACTGGACCGGCTGATCCGCCATGCGCTGGCCAACAGCCCGACGCTGGACGCGGCCCGCCACGCCCTGCGCGTGGCCGACGAAAACCGCAAGGCGCAGATGGGGCCGCTGTACCCCAGCATCTCGGTAATGTACAACCCGGCGCGCTTCAAGACCTCGCGCACCTACTCGGCGGTGCCGGCCAACAATAGCTGGCTGTATACGGTGCATACCGCGCAGCTCAATATCGCCTATCAGCCCGATATCTGGGGCGGGGTCCGGCGCGGCATCGAGGTCACGACCGCACAGCGCGATTCCGCGCGCTATCAGTTGGAGGCGACCTATCTGACGCTGACGGGCAACCTGGTGCAGGCCGTGATCGCCTATGCCGCGCTGCGGGCGCAGATCGACACGGTGCAGAGCCTGATCGCGAGCCAGCAGCGGATCCTCGATTCCAGCGTGCGCCAGCAGGCGCTGGGCCAGTTGGCGGATGCCGACATCGCCCAGCAGCGCGCGCAACTGGCGCAGGACCAGGCGCTGCTGCCCCCGCTGCAACAGCAACTGGCGCAGCAGCATGACCAGATCGCGGCCTTGGCCGGCGACATGCCGGACGACCCGACGCCCGATTTCACCCTGGACGGGCTGACGCTGCCGCGGGACCTGCCGGTCAGCCTGCCGGCGCGCCTGATCGACCAGCGGCCGGACATCAAGGTGGCCGAGGCGGACTGGCACGCCGCGTGTGCGCAGATCGGCGTCGCCATCGCCAACCGGCTGCCGAACATCCAGTTGAACGCGCAGCCCGGCTTTGCCGCCGCGTCGGTGGGGCAGATGTTCGCCCCCGGCTATGGCCAGTGGATGATCGCCGGCACGCTGACCCAGCCGCTGTTCCAGGGGTTCCAGTTGCTGCACCAGGAGCGCGCGGCCCGCGCGGCCTATGAACAGGCCGCGGCGCAATATCGCGCCGCCGTGGTGTCCGCCGTGCAGGACGTGACCGACAGCCTGGTTGCCGTCAGGACCGACGCGTCCACGCTGGTC
>NZ_JABXXP010000831.1 GCF_013376155.1 Nguyenibacter vanlangensis | reverse complement strand
GTGGCCGCCGACCTGATCGACATCGCCCGCGGCAACGCCGTGCCCGTCTGGGGCCGCAGCACCGACGGCCTGACCCAGGTCGAGGCCCTGCCCCGCACCGCGTTCAACGAGGAATATTACCTGCGCCTGAACGTCCATGACCGCCCCGGCGTGATCGCCGACGTCACGGCCGTCCTGCGCGATTACGGCGTATCCCTGCGCAGCATGCTGCAGCACGGGCGGGCCGCGTCCGACGATCCGACCGTCGCCGACGCGCCCTCCGTGCCGCTGGTCCTGGTCACGCACCGCACGCGCGAATCCGCGATGATCGAGGCCCTGGCCAGGATCGCAGCCCTGCCGGCGGTGATCGGCAACCCGGCGATGATCCGCATCGAAGCCGGCTGACCCGACCACCGCTCCGCGTTTGGGGGGCGATCGCGCCCCCTGGAACGGCCGGCACCAGAACCGGCCAGAACGAGAGGATTAAGCGATGACGTCCAAACCGAATGCCGGCTACCAGGTCACCGACCGCAACCTGGCCCTCGAACTGGTCCGCGTGACCGAGGCCGCCGCCATGGCCGCCTCCCACTGGACCGGCCGCGGCCGCAAGAACGAGGCCGACGGCGCCGCCGTCGAGGCCATGCGCCAGGCCTTCGACACGGTCGCCATCGACGGCACGGTGGTGATCGGCGAGGGCGAGATGGACGAGGCCCCGATGCTCTTCATCGGCGAGAAGGTCGGCGCCGGCGGCCCGGCGATGGACATCGCCGTCGATCCGCTCGAGGGCACCAATCTCTGCGCCAAGAACATGCCCAACGCCCTGACCGTGGTCGCGCTGGCCGAGGCCGGGAATTTCCTGCACGCCCCCGACATCTACATGGAGAAGATCGTCGTCGGCCCCGACCTGCCGGCCGGCGTGGTCGACCTCGACGCCGCGATCGGCATCAATCTGCGCGAACTCGCCCGCGCCAAGCGCAAGGACATCTCCGAACTCACCCTCTGCGCCCTCGAGCGCGAACGGCACGAGGAACTGATCGCCAAAACGCGTGAGGCCGGGGCCCGCGTCATGCTGCTCAGCGACGGCGACGTCGCCGCCGCCATCGCCGCGTGCCTGCCCGACAGCCGGGTGGACATCTATGCCGGTTCGGGCGGCGCGCCCGAG
>NZ_JABXXP010000830.1 GCF_013376155.1 Nguyenibacter vanlangensis | reverse complement strand
AGGCCCGGCGCGCGCCGGGCCGGCCGCCCTCAGCTTTCCAGCATGCGGCGCAGCAGTTCGACATCCTCGGCGAAGGCGGTGTCGCGTTCCATCAATTCGGTCACCCGGGCCACGGCGTGCATCACCGTGGTATGGTCGCGATTGCCGAACTTGCGGCCGATTTCCGGCAGGGACCGGCTGGTCAGTTGCTTGGCCAGGTACATGGCCACCTGGCGCGGCCGGGCGACCGCCCGGGCGCGCCGCGCCGACGACATGTCCGTCAGGCGGATATTCCAGTGCTCGGAGACCTTGCGCTGGATTTCCTCGATCGTGACGCGGCGGTCATGCGCCTTGAGGATGTCGTGCAGCACGTCCTGCGTCGCTTCCAGCGTCACGGACCGGCCGAACAGGTTGGCGTGGGCGATCAGGCGGTTCAGCGCGCCTTCGAGTTCGCGGACGTTCGACGTGATCTTGTGCGCCAGGAATTCCAGCACCTTGGCCGGTACCGCGACCCCCGAGGCTGCGGCCTTGGCTTCCAGGATCGAGATGCGCAGTTCGAACGTCGTGGCGTGGATGTCGGCCACCATGCCGCAGCCCAGGCGGGTGCGCAGCCGGTCCTCGAGCCCCGAAAGGTCGGACGGCGACTTGTCGGCCGACACCACGATCTGCCGTCCGGCATCGACCAGCGCGTTGAAGGTGTGGAAGAATTCTTCCTGCGTGTTGTCCTTGCCGATCAGGAACTGCAGGTCGTCGATCATCAGCACGTCGACCGAGCGCAACTGCTCCTTGAACTCCATCGTCGATTGCGACCGGATGGCGGCGATGAAGCGGTACATGAATTTCTCGGCCGACATATAGGCGACCGAGACCGCCCCGCCCCGCATCAGTTCCGACCCGATGGCGTGCATCAGGTGCGTCTTGCCAAGGCCGACCCCACCATACAGGAAAAGCGGGTTGAAGCCGGGGCTGGAGGGGCGCTCGGCTACCCGGCGCGCGCAGGCATAGGCGAATTCGTTCGGCTTGCCGACGATGAAACTGTCGAAGGTGAAGCGTGGGTCGAGCGGGGCGGCCAGGTCGTTGCGGCTTTCGGCCGCGCGGTCCTCGGCGGGCGGGACGATGGACGTTGCGGATGCCGGCGTCGATGCTCTGCCCGACGCGCCGTC
>NZ_JABXXP010000829.1 GCF_013376155.1 Nguyenibacter vanlangensis | reverse complement strand
CGCAGGAATTCCGGACTGGCGACCGGAAAGACCGGCGGCCGCGCCAGCTCGGCCCGCCTGATCCCCGGCGGCGCGTCATCCGCGGCCCCGTCCAGGCGATAGCGGATATCGGCATCCACCCCATCCGACCAGAAGGACACGCGCGCGTCGCTCGGCCGCAGCACCAGGTCGATCCCCGGATGCTCGGCGCGAAACGTCCCCAGCCGCCGCACCAGCCAGTGAAAGGCGAAGCCCGGCACGCACCACACCGACAATTGCGGCGCATCGCCGCTGCGCAGCGCCTGGGTCGCCTGGGCAATCTCGTCCAGCGCGGCGGCGATCCGCTCGTGATAGGCCTTGCCCGCCTCGGTCAGCGTGCCCTGCGTGCGGTCCAGCAGCGGCACCCCGGTCCATTGCTCCAGCGCGCGCAGATGCCGGCTGACCACCGCATGATCGACCGACAGAAACTCCGCCGCCCGCCTGATGCCGCGCGTCCGTCCGAATGCCTCAAACGCCCGCAACGGGGCAAACGGGGGAAAGACGCGCCGATCCGCCATGGGGACTCCACATCCAGATACTGGTGCCTTTTTGTCACCAATCCGGCAACAAAGGCAACTTCTGCGAATCATTACGTATGGCTAAGAATTCGTCGCGCAGGTTCGGGCGTACGGTCCGTCGATCAGATTGTGGCATTTCGGCAACGCAATGGAACTTTTGGAAATAAAGCGAGGGCGCTACATTCTGTTTCATACCGATATCCGATAAACCCGAGCATATGAAACGGCTATACTTTGTCCCTGCGGCCACATTCCCGGTATGCCGGGGCATCCTGGTCATTTAATTCCGGCGTTTTGCCGCAATCCCCGCATCGCTGGGATGTCCATGCCGCCCGATGTTCAAGCGAACATTGGCGGTGAACATTTTGGTACGAATATTTGCGGCGGCAATGATTGCCTGCATGACGATGGTTGAAACTGCTGAAAGCTGAATGATGCGATTTCTGACGATGTCTCCGGCCCGCAAGACGATTCCGACAAGTTCCCGCCGCCTGCTGGCCGGAGGATCGCTGTTCCTCTTCACGCTCAGCCCGCTTCCCGCCGCCCTGTCCGCCGCCCATGCCGCCCAGCCGGCCTCCACGCCGGCTCCCGGTTCGGCTCCCGGCTCGG
>NZ_JABXXP010000828.1 GCF_013376155.1 Nguyenibacter vanlangensis | reverse complement strand
CTGGTGCTGGAGCCGATCGCCTGGCGCGACATGGACGACATGGCGCGGCTCAAGGCCGATGCCGGGGCGTTCGGCATGATGCTCGGCGGCGTGCGCGGCCGCCAGCAGGCCGAAATGGAAATGGCCGACGACCTGGCCTGCTGGGCGCGGAACGGCGTGGGCATCTTCGCGATTCGCGAGGACGGCCGCTTCATCGGCATGACGGGACTGCATGAACGCCCGGACGGGCGCGGGCTGGGGCTGCGCTTCGCCCTATGGCCCTGGGCGGCCGGGCGCGGCCTGGCAAGCGAGGCCGCATGGGCGGTGCTGAATTTCGCGCATGATAACGGTATACGCCGGATCATCGCGGTGGCGCGTGAAACCAATATCGCCTCGCGCACCATCCTGGGCGGAATCGGCATGACCCTGTGCGACAGCTTCATGCGCGACGGGCACCAGATGCTGGTCTATGAAAGCGTGCGCGAACAGCGCCCCGACCCGCTGCCGCCCCTGCCGCCGCGCCGGCCGATCCGCCTGCCGAAGTAAAGAGGCAGCAGCAAAAGTCTCTTCCAGGGCTCCGCCGGCGCCGGGGCTCCCCCCGCGCGCCGGACGCCGCGTCAATGCATGCTGTGCGCCGCCACCTGGTGGTCCAGCGCCTGAAGCAGCGCGTCGACGCTGCCGTTATGGCGCGCGATGAACGACGCGTAATCCTGCCGCTGGGTCAGGCGCAGGCTCGTGCCTTCGCCCACCACGTCGACCACCTTGGGCTGGCCGGTGCTGTTGCTGATGATCCACTGGGTATTGGCCGCCGGCTGTTCGGGGCGGTTGATCACCGTATCCACCGCCTGGTCCGTGCCGACCTGCGACGTGCCGCCGATGGTGAACGTCACGCCGCGATAATCGCCGATCTTGTCGGTGATGGCATTGACCAGGACATGGTGGAACAGGTCCAGGTACTGGGTCTGCTGCTGGGGGGTGGCCACGCGCCAGTAGCGGCCCAGGCAGTACCGCGCGATCGCATCCATATCCACATGGGCCTGCAGCAGCGGCAGCATCGCCGCCTTCTTGTCCGCCAGCGAGCGGTTGGAATTGACGATGGCGATCAGTTGCTGGCCGAAATCGTTGACGAAGGCGCGGGCGGCCGCGGCGGCGGCGGCGTCGGCCCGGGC
>NZ_JABXXP010000827.1 GCF_013376155.1 Nguyenibacter vanlangensis | reverse complement strand
CGCCGCGCCGTCGCCGGCAGGGGCACGCCCCGCAGTCACCGCCCCCGCAATCACATTTCCCTGGCGGAACACCCCCATTTCCGGACTCGGCACCTCCGTCACGGCTGCGTTCTCCGGCGCGTTCTCTGGCGTGTTCTCTGGCGCGTCCTCCGATTGGGGCGCGTCCGTCCCGGGTGCCGCGAGGCGGACGGTCAGCGTCTCGGCGCCGTCCGCCAGCGACAGGCTGCGCATGTCCTGGCGCCGCATGGCCGCCACCAGACGCGGCAGCGCGTCCAGCAAGGTCATGGCGCGTCCTTCCGTGGCGTCATCGTCTCCAGATCCAGTGACTCCAGGTAATGGACGCCGACCCCGCCGGTCCGGAAATCCTCGGTTTCCATCAGGCGGCGATGGAACGGTGCGGTGGTGGCGATCCCTTCGATCGTCATTTCGTCCAGCGCCGCGCACATGCGGGCCAACGCATCGGCCCGGTCGGCCCCATGAACGATCAGCTTGGCGACCAGCGAATCGTACTGCGGCGGCACGCGGTACCCCGCATGGAGATGCGTATCCACCCGCACCCCCGGTCCCCCCGGGGGATGCCAGGCGCGCACCAGGCCGGGGCTGGGGACGAAATGCAGCGGGTCCTCGGCATTGATCCGGCATTCGATCGCATGCCCCCGCGTCGCGAT
Source organism: Nguyenibacter vanlangensis (assembly GCF_013376155.1). Lineage (GTDB taxonomy): Bacteria > Pseudomonadota > Alphaproteobacteria > Acetobacterales > Acetobacteraceae > Gluconacetobacter > Gluconacetobacter vanlangensis. The sequence goes on along the minus strand of NZ_JABXXP010000827.1, from coordinate 482 downwards.
ATCCGCCTGCGTGAATCCAAGCGGCTGCCCGGCCGCGATGCGCAACTGCGCGCGCACGATATCGATGCCGGTCGTCATCTCGGTCACCGGATGCTCGACCTGCAGGCGGGTATTCATCTCGATGAAGAAAAATTCCCCGTCCTCATACAGGAATTCGAAGGTTCCCGCCCCTTCGTACCCCATGTCCAGGCAGGCCCGGACACAGGCCGCGCCCAGTTCGGCGATCCGCCCGGGGGCGATCCCGACCGGGGGCGCTTCCTCGACCAGTTTCTGGTGCCGCCGCTGGACCGAGCAATCCCGCGCCCCCAGCCAGACGGCATGCCCCGCCCTGTCGGCCAGCACCTGGATTTCGACATGGCGCGGATGCTGCAGAAACCGCTCGGCATAGACCGACGCGTTGCCGAAGGCCCGGCCAGCCTCTTGCCGCGCGGTCTCGACCGCTTCGCGCAGCGCCCCGGCCCGATGCACCACCCGCATGCCCC
>NZ_JABXXP010000826.1 GCF_013376155.1 Nguyenibacter vanlangensis | reverse complement strand
GCCACGACTCGCGGCGCACCAGCCGCACGCTGGCCAGCGCCGCCGCCACCACCGAGGGCGGCAGCGCGGTGGTGAAGATGAAGCCCGACGCCACACTGCGCAGATAATCGATCAGTTCGGCCGATCCGGTGACATATCCGCCATGGACGCCGAATCCCTTGGCCAGCGTGCCCTCGATGATGTCGACCTGGTCGGCCACGCCGTCGCGCCGCGCCACGCCCGCGCCCTCGGGGCCGTACAGCCCCACGGCATGGACCTCGTCCAGATAGGTCATGGCCCCGTATTTCCGCGCCAGCGCACAGGTGGCCGCGATATCGGAAATGTCGCCGTCCATCGAATAGACGCTCTCGAAGGCGATCAGCTTCGGCGCATCCTTGGGCGCGGCCGCCAGCTTGGCTTCCAGGTCCGCCAGGTCGTTATGTTCAAAGATCACGCACGAGGCGCCGCGCGCCCCCTTGATCCCGGCGATCATCGAGGCATGGTTCTGCCGGTCGGAAAAGCAGATCCACCCCGGCATGCTGGTCAGGATCGCCTGCAGGCTGGCCTGGTTCGAGACATAGCCCGACACGAACAGCAGCCCCGCCTCCTTGCCGTGCAGATCGGCCAGCTCGGCCTCCAGCGCGGCATGAAGCGGGCTGGTGCCCGCGATGTTGCGCGTGCCGCCCGCCCCGGCCCCATGCTCGCGGATCGCGGCGATCGCGGCCTCGACCACCGCCGGCTCGACCCCCATGCCCAGATAGTCGTTCGCGGACCAGACCACCACCTCGCGCCCGTCCGCGGCGGCGACCGCCTGGACGTCGCCACCCTGCTCATAGACCGGAAAACGATCGGCCTGGCGCGCCAGCGGCGTAAACTGGCGATAACGACCCTGTTTGCGGATATCTTCCAGCGCGGACCGGCAGAACCGGTAGAAAGGATGTCCGCCCACGTCGATGCTGGCCACTCTCGAATTCTCCTGCGCCGCCGCCGGCCCGGCTGGCCGGCGCGTCATGCGCCGTTGCGGTTCGTGCGCTTCGCCGCACGGATATCGGTTCGGATCACCGCACATACACCCGGACCGCGCCCGCGGTCACCGTCGAATCCGACATGGCGGACATTTCCACCTGGGCCGGACGGGCCCCGTCCGCGACGATGGCCGCCGCCACGGCCCTCC
>NZ_JABXXP010000825.1 GCF_013376155.1 Nguyenibacter vanlangensis | reverse complement strand
GTCCTCGCCGCCCAGCCGGCCCTGGCGGCGCGGCTGGGCGGCCCGCCCGGCGCATGGCGGGTGCGCGAGGTCAGCGACGGCAATCTCAACAACGTCTTCCTCGTCGGCGGCCCGGCGGGCGGGGTGTGCGTCAAGCAATCCCTGCCCCATGTCCGGGTCGATCCGGACTGGAAGATGCCGCTCGACCGCACCGCGTTCGAAGCCGCCTATCTCCGCGCCGTCCGCCCGCATGTCGGGGACCTGACGACCGACATCCTGCATTTCGACCCCGACCTGTTCGTGCTGGTGGTCGAAAGCCTCGACCGGCACGTGGTGCTGCGCCACGGGCTGATGCAGGGCGGCGACTGGCCCGACGCGGCCCGCGCGGTAGGCGCCTTCGTCGCCCGCGCCTGTTTCCACACCTCTCCCCTCGCCTTGCCGTTCGAACGCGCGTTCGACCTGCTCGAACCCTTCGCGCGCAACCATACCCTGACCCGCATCACCGTCGATCTGGTCCTGACCGACCCGTATCGCGTCCACCCGCGCAATCACTGGCTCAGCCCCGAACTCGACCCCATCGCTGCCGAGATCCGCGCCGACCCGGCGGTCCGCCGCCGCGTCGGCGCGCTTCAGGCACGCTTCCTGACCTGCCGCCAGGCCCTGCTGCATGGCGATCTGCACACCGGCTCGGTCATGGTCTCCACAGGCGGAAACCAGGCCGAAACCCAGGCCGAGACACGCATCATCGACGGCGAATTCGCCCTCCCCGGCCCGATCGGCTTCGATTGCGGCCTGTTCGTCGGCAATCTGCTGATGCACCTGTTCGCCCGCGGCGACGCGGACGCCGAAACCCGCATCCTGCGCGACGTGGCGCGATTCTGGACCACGTTCCGGACCGACTTCACCACGCTGTGGCGCGACGCCATCGCCGCCGGGACCGCCGGCGACGCCGGCCCGGCCGCCCTGGTCGGGCCCGACCCGTCCCTGCTGCGCCCGGCCCAGGACGACCTGCTGCGCGACATCGAATCCGACATGGTCGGCTTCGCCGCCACCGAGATCATCCGCCGCATCCTCGGCTACGCCCATGTCCCGGATTTCGACCTCGCCCCCGACCGCGCCCGCCGCGCACACCGTCAAAACGCCGCCCTGCGCCTGGCGCGCGACCTGCTGGCCG
>NZ_JABXXP010000824.1 GCF_013376155.1 Nguyenibacter vanlangensis | reverse complement strand
GGCCCCGGATGGCGACGATGTGGCCCGTGCCGGCGGCATGACCCTGACACGCCAGGGCGCGATGATTGCGATCGACCGGCCGGGCGAGAATTTCCGCGGGCAAGCCGGGCGGCTCGGTGGCGCGCCGCGCCCGGATATCGGCGGGCGGTATCATTGCGCGGAGCTGGATGCGACCCTGGAGATCGTCATGGCGGGCGACGATGTCGGCTATGTCGCCTGCAGCGGCTTTCTGGGCGACGGACCGATGCAGCCGATCCATGCGGTGGGCGAGGATGTCTGGATCATGCCGTGCCGGCGCAGCATGGACGCGCCGGCGCCGGGCCGATGGACGATCCACGTGACGCGCGGCGCGGACGGCGCGGTCAGCGGGCTGCGGATCGGGTGCTGGCTGGCGCGGGACCTGCGCTATGCCAGGCTGGCGTAGGGGATGCGGGGAAAAGATAGATCCGGGGGGCGGCGGGGCCTGGCGCCCCGCCGCGCGGGATCGGGATCAGAACGAGGCGTTGCCGTTCGGATTGCCAGCGGCCGGGGCGGCCGGCTTGGGGGTCATCTGGCCGGGCGCAGTCGAATGCTCGACGTCATAGGCCGTGGCCTTCTGTTCGTAGGTGCCCTTGGTGCCGGGATGTTCCTGGTCGTACAGGGCGGCCTTGGCGCGCGCTTCCTTGCGGTATTCGTGGCGGACATACATGCCCGCCGCGCAGCCGCTCACCGCGCCCAGCACCCCGTGATGCGCGACATGGCCGCCGACGGCGCCGACCGCGCCATATTTCAGGCAGCCGCCCGGTTCGGCCCGCACCGGGCCGGCCAGACCCGCCAGCAGGACGACCGACAGCGTTGCCGCCACTTTCTTATGCATCGAGACCTCTTCGTCATTCCACCCGGCTTGCGGGCCATTTAAGAATTGTAAAGCACCGGTCGCCATCTGGCAAAGGCAGCCGGCATGGCGCCGGTGCCGCAATTTCATTCGTGTGAGAGCAGTCCCATGCCCCAGACCGACGATGCCCCCCTGCCCCCGCCGTGGCTGGATCGGCGCGGCATGTTGCGGGGCATGGGCGCGATGGGGATGGCGATGAGCGCGCTGGGCGTTGCATCCTGCGCGACCGGCGCCGATTTCGCGCCGGTGGACCGGTTGCTGCACGGCGCGGCGCAGCGCGGG
>NZ_JABXXP010000823.1 GCF_013376155.1 Nguyenibacter vanlangensis | reverse complement strand
GCCCGGCTTGGCGCCGCGTCCGGCGGGCGCGGGCTCGCGCTGGTCCGGCATGCGGGCGGCGACCGGTTTGGACGAGGTCTTGGTGTAATGGGCGGCTCCGTAATGCGGCGCCTTGTGACGGCCCGGAGCATGTTTGTGCGGATGGCCTTTGGATGACATGGCACCCTCCTTGCTGCGCAACGCACATGGTGCCGGCCACACCGGCCATCCAGCATCCCCGGAATCACGATCCCGCCATGATCCTCGGGCCCGATCCCTTATTCTTCCGTCAGGCGATGGGAAAAGCGGGTCGGATCGCCCAGCGGCACGGTTTCGAACCCCAGCGAATCCGCAACCGGCGGATAGCCCTGGCACTGCGCGTCGTCGCCCGTTTCGGCCGTCCGGGCGTGATCCTGGGGGGTGTGCCGCATGGTCCGCATCGCGTCTGTCCTTCGTTCCGTCATGGTTCCTGACGACCATGGACGGCAAATGCGACGGTTTTATGAAGCACGGCAAAACGGGCGCCGCGGCTGGACGTGACGCGCGCGGCGTCGGATGATGCCCACGATACCGGATTGCAGGGAAGAGGATGTGACGGAAGAGGTCATCGGACGGCCGCGCATGCCTGCGGTCGGAGTGCCGCAGCGCGAGTTCGCCGGCATCGTGGCGCAGCATGGCATGCTGCTGCTGGCGCTCGCGGTTCTGGCCTGGCCGCTGGGCGGGCTGGCAGGCGGCCTGTGTCATTGGGACTGCCTGTGGTACGAACAGATCGCGACCCGCGGCTATGGCGTCGCGCCCCGCACGGACGCGGCGGATCTCGGACAGGCGGCCTGGGCCTTCTTTCCGCTCTACCCCCTGCTGTTGCGCGCGGTCATGGATGCAAGCGGGCTGGGGGCGCATGCGGCCGGGGTCGCCATCAATGCCGCATTGTTTCCGGTCCTGGTCGCCCTGGCCGCCGCCTATCTGCGGCAGCGCTGCGGCGCCGACCGGGCCGACCGGGCGTTCCGGATCGCGATGCTGATGGTCCTGCCGACGGGGCTGTGGTTCCGGCTGCCTTATACCGAATGTCTCTATGCCGTCCTGCTGCTGGGGTGCGTGATGGCGCTGGCGCGGGGATGGTGCCTGGGCGCGGCCCTGCTGGCGGCGGCGCTGTGCCTGACCCGCCCGACCGGGGTGATC
>NZ_JABXXP010000822.1 GCF_013376155.1 Nguyenibacter vanlangensis | reverse complement strand
CGCGGCCTATCTGGAGGCCGCGCGGGCCATGGCGGCGGCGGAGCGGCGGCAGGACGGTCCCATCACGCCGGGAGGGGGCATGAGACCGTCGAAATATGATTGGCAGCGGATCGATCCGCAGGTGGATGCGATGCTTGCCGAGGGCATGCGCATCGTGCAGGTGGCCAGGGTGCTGGAGATGCAGGCGCAGACCCTGCGCGACCGGCTGAGCTATCGCAGGCGGGCGCCGCAGCGGGCGCGGGAGCGCAGGCCCCCGCCGCCGGCCCTGATCGACCGGTCCTGCCTGAATTGCCGGGTGGGGTTCCAGGCGCCGTCGCCGTTTCTGCGGCTGTGTCCGGTCTGCCGGGCCGAGTGCTGATCCGGAGCGGCGCCCACACTGGCGTTCACCCTGGCGCCCGCACTGGCGCAAGCGGGGCGGACGCGATATTGCGAGGCACGATACGAGACTGTTTCGTATCCTGAAGCCTGGGCGTGCCCCGATCTTCCCGAGCGGTGCCGGTCCGTTTCGCGCCGGCGGGGGATGGCGGGCATGGCGGTGCCTTGACTTGGGGCGTTCGATGTCGCGGATCCTGACTTGTGTCGTTCTGAAACATGAAGTGTTCGGGACCGGCCTGGCGGTGCTGCTGTGCCTGGCGAGCTGCTATGCCGCCATGATGCTGCTGCATCGGGCGCGGCGGGGCGCCGGCCTGGGGCGGACGATCTGGATCGGGGCGGCGGGGATTGCCGGCGGGTTCGGGATCTGGGCCACGCATTTCATCGCGATGCTGGCCTATCGTCCGGGCATGGCGCTGTCCTTCATGCTGGGGCCGACCCTGGCGTCGCTGCTGATCGCGGTGCTGGCGACCGGTATCGCGGTCAGCATCTCGGCGCGGACGATGGCGCGGGGTGCGGCGACTACGGCGGGGACCACGGCGGGGGCCACGGCGGGGACTGCGGAGACGCGGGGCGGCCATCTGGCGGGCGGCGTCGCGGCGGGGACGATGTTCGCCCTGGGCGTCGCGGCGATGCATTTCCTGGGCATGTCCGCCGTGCGCGTTCCCGGAATGATGTGCTGGAACCCCCGGCTGGTGGCGGCGTCGCTGCTGGTCGGGGGGGTGTTGTCGGTCGCGGCGTTCGTGTCCCAGCGGCGCGCGGGCGATACGCCGCTGGGACGGGTGATGCCGG
>NZ_JABXXP010000821.1 GCF_013376155.1 Nguyenibacter vanlangensis | reverse complement strand
AGCGGCACCCCGGCGGCATAGTTCGCCGTCCCGTCGATCGGATCGACCACATAGGCCAGCGCGGCATCGCCCAGCGTGTCCAGCAGGTCGGGCCGGGCGCAGGCCGCCTCCTCGCCGATCACCACCGCCCCCGGCGACAGGCGCAGCAGCGCACCGGTCATCTCGTGCTCGGCCGCTTCGTCGGCGGCCGTCACCACATCCAGCTTGGTGGATTTGCTGCGGATGCTGGCCGCGTCCAACTGGCGAAAGCGCGGCATGATCTGCCGGGCCGCCGCCTGGCGCATGATCGCGATCACGGCACGCATATGCCCAACCGAAATGGGGCCCGTCATGTCATTCTCTCTGGCCAGAACCAATATCTAGCGGCCCGCTGGTCCGGGAGATTCTCATAAGGATCTCTCGGGCGGGACACCGGTCACCCGGCGGATTCGCGCGCCGGAGGGTCGCGTTCGCCGCTCTGCATCTCGAACCGGGCGCGATCGGCAGGCAGCAGGCGGACCGTGACCACGATATCCTGTTCGCCGTCCCGGCGCGACGTCACTTCCCCATGAGCATACAGCCAGGCCAGCGTCGCGCCGTCGCGCACCGGAATCGTATAGCGCACGGTCTCCATCGCCTCCGTCAGGCGCGAATCGATGGCCGCCAGCAGGTCGGGCAGCCCGTCGCCGGTCATGGCCGAGATCACGACGCCGCCCTCGCGCGGCGGCACGGCGGCAGGCCCGCCGATCAGGTCGGCCTTGTTCTGCACCTCGATCACCCGGCGGCGCCAATCCTCCTCGATCGTGCCGCCCTTGGCCATGCCCTCCAGCACGTCCTCCACGTCGGCGCGCTGGGCCGCGCTGTCGGGGTGCGAGATATCGCGGACATGCAGGATGATGTCCGCCTCGGCCACCTCCTCCAGCGTCGCGCGGAAGGCCGCGATCAGTTCGGTGGGCAGGTCGCTGATGAACCCCACCGTGTCGGACAGGATGATCCGCCGCCCCGACGGCAGGCGCAGCCCGCGCATCGTCGGGTCCAGCGTGGCGAACAACTGGTCCTGCGCATAGACCGTGGCGCCGGTCAGGGCATTGAACAGCGTCGATTTCCCGGCATTGGTATAGCCGACCAGGGCCACGACCGGAAACGGCACGCGCCGCCGCGCCGCCCGGTGCAGGCCGCGCGTGC
>NZ_JABXXP010000820.1 GCF_013376155.1 Nguyenibacter vanlangensis | reverse complement strand
CGCTGCTGGCGCGGATCGGCGTGGTGCCGGTGGCGGTATCGTGCGCCATGGCGCAGACCCGGCGCTGGGCGGAGCAGGTCCGCCTGCCGGTTCAGGCCGTGTTCGAGACCCCGCTGTTCACCAGGGCGGGAAACGGGTGGGTGGCCGCGGCCGAGTCCCCGTGATTCGATAATTTACCGGAACACGTCCTTTTCGCGGCGGAGGCGGGCGAAGGTGGCGACGTCGGGGGCGCGTAGGAAGGGGTTGGTCTGTTTTTCCAGCCCCAGCCGGACGGGCACGGTGGGGCGGGCCTCGGCCCGCAGGGTGTTGATTTCGGCGACGCGGGCGTGCAGGGCCGCGTTGTCGGGGTCGACCGCCAGGGCGAAGCGGGTATTGGCCAGGGTATATTCGTGCCCGCAGCAGACCAGGGTGCTGTCCGGCAGGGCGGCGATGCGGTGCAGCGCGTGGAACATTTCCTCGGCCGAGCCTTCGAACAGGCGGCCGCAGCCCAGGCTGAACAGCGTGTCGCCGCAGAACAGGGCCGGCGCGGCGGCGAAATAATAGGCGATATGGCCGCGCGTGTGGCCGGGAGTTTCCATCACCGTGCCGATCATGTCGCCCAGGGCGACCGTGTCGCCGTCGGACACGGCGTAGTCGAGCATCGGCAGGCGGTAGGCGTCGGCCGCGGCCCCGGTGACGATCGCGCCGAAGCGCTTGCGCAGCGCGTCGGTCGCCACCACGTGATCGGCATGATGATGCGTCAGGAAAATCTGGTCGAGCCGGCCGCCTTCGGCCTCGATCGCGGCGACCAGGGGGGCTTCCTCGGCCGGGTCGACCAGGGCGGTGGCGCCGCTTTCCTCGTCACGCAGGAACCAGGCGTAATTGTCGGTCAGGATCGGGATCGGGCGGATCGAAAGTCCCATGGTCGTCTCCGTCTGAGGGCGCGCGGCCTGGCGCGGCATGTTTCCACAATTTGTGTTAATCGGGCGTGATGCAAGACGACATCCGCACCGCCGCGAAATTCTATGCCAGCCGGCCGGGCGAGAACACCGCGCGGCTGCTGCGGCAGCGGCTGCGGACATTCTGGCCGAGTACGGGGCCCGGGTCCGCGCCCCGGGCGGGCGAGCGGATCCTGGGGCTGGGCTATACGCTGCCCTATCTGCCGCTCTGGGCGCGGCCGGGGGC
>NZ_JABXXP010000819.1 GCF_013376155.1 Nguyenibacter vanlangensis | reverse complement strand
GCCGGCGTCGCGGCATGCGCCACCGCCGCCTGGATGGTCCGCGCGCGGTCGGCGGCGGAAATCCCGGTCTCCACCCCGTCGCGCGCCTCGATCGACACGGTAAAGGCGGTCTCGCGCGGGCTGGAATTCACCTCCGTCATCATCTTCAGGCCAAGCTGCGCGATGCGCTCGGCCTCCAGCGGCAGGCAGACCAGCCCGCGCGCGTGCGTGACCATGAAATTGATCGCCGCCGGAGTGACCAGGTCGGCGGCCATCACCAGGTCGCCTTCGTTCTCGCGATCCTCGTCATCGACCAGGATCACCATGCCGCCTGCCCGGATCGCCGCCACGGCGGCCGACAGCGCGGGGGTCATGACCGGTATTGACATAGGCTCTCCACATATTTCGCGATCACGTCGACCTCGATATTCACCGCGTCGCCGGGGGCAAGCGTGCCCAGGTTGGTATGGGTCCAGGTATGGGGAATGATCATCAGCGCGACCGGAAACCCGTCCGGCCCCGCCTCGTCCGCGCCGGCCGCCCCGATCTCGTTCACCGTCAGGCTGATCCCGTCCAGCGTGATCGACCCTTTCTCGACCAGATAGCGGCGCAGCGCCCACGGCACGGCGAACGCCACGCGCCGCGCCTCGCCCGCCATCTCGACCGACAGCAGCCGGCCGGTGCCGTCCACATGGCCCTGCACGATATGGCCCGACAGCCGGGTGGCCGGGGTGACGGCCCGCTCCAGGTTGACCCGCCCGCCCGCGCGCAACTGGCCCAGGCTGGTCCGGTCCAGCGTCTCGGCACTGATGAAGAAGGACGCGTTCCCCGCATCGTCGAACGCGGTCACCGTCAGGCAGACGCCGTTGACGGCGATGCTCTCGCCCAGCGACAGGTCGCCGATCCCCGTGGCGATCGCGGCATGCAGCGCCCGCTCCCCCCGGCGCGCCGCCGTGACCGTGCCCAGATACTCTATGATGCCGGAAAACATGTTTCCTCCACGAAACGATCGCGCGCCGGCCCGAGCAGCAGCCGCAACGGCGTCTCCTCCCCGCGCCGCGTCGCAAAACACAACTTTTCCCTACTTTCCGCCCCGGCCCGGATGGTCAGCCAGTCATCCCAGACCCCCGCGGCCCGCATCGCCGCCAGCAGCGTCGGCCCCGCCTCGACCAGCGCCCACAACACCCCC
>NZ_JABXXP010000818.1 GCF_013376155.1 Nguyenibacter vanlangensis | reverse complement strand
CGCCGGGGCCGGCGCCCTCCTGCGACCCCCTGCCGCCCGACACGCTGCCGCTCTACCTGGTCGACCGGGGCTGGCACACCGAAATCGGCATCCCGGCGGGCGACCTCACGGGGCCGCTGGCCTATTTCCGCCAGGTCTTCCCCGGCGCGCGCACCATCCTGTTCGGCTACGGCAAGAAGACATTCTTCACCGCCCCGGCCTCCAGCCCGGAAGAATATCTGATCGGCCCGTTCCCCGGCCCGGCCGTCATCCAGGTCTTCGCCCTGACCGTCGCGCCGCCGCAGGCCTATGCCCCCGGCACCGTCGTCATTCTGCCGCTCCCGCCCGCCGGGATGGCGCGCCTCTCCGCCTTCATCGGCGATGATCTGGTGCCAGGGCAAAGAACAACGGGGCAAGGAACATCGGGCCAGGGGACGTTGGGCCAGGGGACGTTGGGCCAGGGGACGTTGGGGCAGGAAACTACGGGGCGAGAAGAACGGCCGCGCCTGGTGGCGGTCGGGCACCTGCCCGAAAGCCTGTTCTACGCGGCGCGCAGCCGCTACACCCTGTTCCACACCTGCAACGGATGGGTGGAGCAGGCCCTGCGGCAGGCCGGGCTGCCCATACCCGACGGCCGGGCGATCTTCGCCGGACAGGTCATGCGCAAGGGCCGGCAGGCCGCCCGCCGGCTCTGCCCGCTTCCACCCCCGCCGCCGGACGGCGCGCGATGAACGCGCGCGACCCATCCGGGCGATTCATTCAGGGGCAGGGCGGCTGGGTGCCGTCCGGACACACCACGTCGGTGCCGCGCGGCACGACGATCACATTATGCGCGCGGGGCGGATGGTCGTCGCCATCGCCGCTGAAGGAACTGCACGCGGCCAGCGGCAGCAGGCTCAAACCCAGGACGGCAAGCAGGCAGGGACGGCGCAGGGAGAAAGCGGCCGACATATCGGAAGACCTTCCGCAAAAGGGTGCATGAACAAGCATATAATCAAACGTATTGCCCACGCACCGGTTCCTGCACCGTCATGATTCCCCGCCGCGCCGTCCCAGCAGCCGGCACAGCGCCAGCGACGCGTCCGCGCGGTTCAGCGTATAGAAATGAAATTGCGACACGCCCGCCGCGCGCAACTGGGCGCACAGCGCGGCGGCAACCGCCGTGGTGACCATCGCCCGCGCCCCCGGCT
>NZ_JABXXP010000817.1 GCF_013376155.1 Nguyenibacter vanlangensis | reverse complement strand
CGCACCCGCCTGCTGTTCGATGGCGGCCGGGACCGCATGGTGGAACTGGCGGTCCATGCGCGCGCCGAAATGCGGCCGGGCGACGCGGTCGCGGGGCCGGCGCTGATCGTCGAGCAGGAAACCACGACCTATGTCCCGGCGCGGTTCGATGCCCATATCGACGGCGGCGGCAATATCGTGATGGACATGAAGGAGACGGCGTGATGGACGCGCGGAATGCGATCGACCTGCAGATCATGTGGAACCGCCTGATCGCCGTGGTGGGCGAGCAGGCGCAGGTGCTGATCCGCACCGCCTTCAGCCCCATCGTGCGGGAGTGCGAGGACATCTCGGCGGGGATTTTCGACCTGCGGGGGCGGATGATCGCCCAGGCGGTGACGGGCACGCCGGGCCATGTCAATTCGATGGCGGAATCGGTGGGGCATTTCCTGCGCCATTTCCCGATCGAGACGATGAAGGAAGGCGATGCCTACATCACCAACGATCCGTGGATGGGCACGGGACACCTGAATGATTTCGTCATCACCACGCCGGCCTTCCATCGCGGCAGGCTGGTCGGGCTGTTTTCCTGCACCAGCCACCTGATGGATATCGGCGGGCTGGGCAACGGCCCCGAGGCGACGGACGTGCTGATGGAAGGTCTGTCGATCCCGATGCTGAAGCTGATCGACCAGGGCCGGGTGAACGAGACGCTGATGGCGATGATCCGCGCCAATACCCGCCTGCCGGTCGACACCGAGGGCGATACCTATTCGCTGGCGGCGTGCAACGATGTGGGCGTACGCGCGCTGCGCGCGATGATGGACGAATTCGGCATCGACACGCTGGAGCCGCTGGCGGATTTCATCATCACGCGGTCGCGCGCGGCGGTGCTCGAGAAGATCGCGGCGCTGCCCCGGGGCTGCTGGTCGTACGAGATGACGGTGGACGGCTATGACGCGCCGCTGCCCCTGCGCGCGCGGCTGCGCGTCGATGAGGCGGGCGTGACGGTGGATTATGCGGGCACCGCGCCCGCGGTGTCGCGCGGGATCAATGTGCCGCTGGCCTATACCAGGGCCTATACGGTGTTCGGACTGGCCTGCGCGATCGCGCCCGACGTGCCGAACAACGCGGGGTCGCTGTCGGCCTACCACGTCACCGCGCCGGCCGGCTGCGTGCTGAACGCGCAGCG
>NZ_JABXXP010000816.1 GCF_013376155.1 Nguyenibacter vanlangensis | reverse complement strand
GGCAGGTCGATCCCGGCGATCACCCCGCCGCGCACCAGCAGCCGGCCGGGCCGGTCCAGCCCCCGCGCCGGGTCGATCAGGCGCACATTCTCGAAAATCGTGGCGTCTATTGCGGCGTTCACGGGGCATCTCCGGCACGCGACAGCAGGTCCAGCACGGCCATGCGCACGGCGACCCCCATTTCCACCTGCTCGCGGATCGCGCTCTGGTCGGAATCGGCGACGCGGCTGTCGATCTCGACGCCGCGATTCATCGGGCCCGGATGCATGACCAGCGCCTGCGGACGGGCCACCGCCAGCCGCTTGTGATCCAGGCCATAGAAGCGGAAATATTCGCGCGCGCTGGGCACCTGGCCGCCGCTCATGCGCTCGCGCTGCATGCGCAGCATCATCACCACGTCGGCGTCGCGCAGCCCGTCTTCCATCGTGTAGTGCACATCCACCCCCAGGGCGCCGATCGCGCCGGGGATCAGGGTCGGTGGCCCGACCACCCGCACCCTCGCCCCCATCGCCGTCAGCAGGTGGATGTTCGACCGCGCCACCCGGCTATGGCTGACATCGCCGCAGATCGCTACCGTCAGCCCGTGCAGCGTGCCGAAATGCCGCCGGATCGTCAGTGCATCCAGCAGCGCCTGGGTCGGATGCTCGTGCGTGCCGTCGCCGGCATTCACCACGCTGGCCTCGACCTTGCGGGCCAGCAGCGCCGGTGCGCCCGACTGCGAATGCCGCACCACCAGCAGGTCGGTGCGCATGGCGTTCAGCGTCGCCGCCGTATCCAGCAGCGTCTCGCCCTTGTTCACCGACGAACTGGCCACCGTCATGTTGACCACGTCCGCGCCCAGCCGCTTGCCCGCCAGCTCGAACGAGGTCCGCGTGCGGGTGCTGTCCTCGAAGAACAGGTTGATCACGGTGCGTCCGCGCAGCCGGTCGCGCGGCGTCTTGCGCGACCGGTTCATCAGGGCATAGCTCTCGGCCAGGTCCAGGAACGGCTCGATACGGCTGGGATGCATGCCCTGCACGCCCAGCAGATGCCGCGCATGCTGCGCGAAGAACCGTGGCGGTGCGGCGCGCGGGGCGTCGTTCATCGGGCGACTGCCCCGATCCGGGCCATCACCTCGTCCCGCCCCAGCGCGGCCAGCGTCGCGTCGATGCCAGGCGAGGTCGTGGTGCCC
>NZ_JABXXP010000815.1 GCF_013376155.1 Nguyenibacter vanlangensis | reverse complement strand
GGCCAGCGCCTGCCGGCCCGCCTGGCCCGCGCCATGGACGGCGCGCCGCTGATGGTCGGCGGCACCCGTTCCGACGGCATGCGCTCGCTGCTGCTCTTCGTATCCGGCACCTGCCCGATTTCGCGCAAGATCCTGCCGATCGCCCAGGATTTCACCCGCCGCGAATCGATCGACCTGGTCTGCCTCGGCGACGACACCGACGCCATGCAGCATGACCTGATCGCCCGTTTCGCGCTGTCCCCCGGGCGCTTCGTCAACGATCCCGAAATCGGCCGCCTGCTCGGGGTGGACAAGCTGCCCTTCGCCCTGCTGCTCGACGCCTCGGGCCTGATCGTGGCCAAGGGGCTGGTCAACACCCGCGAACATCTCGAAAGTCTCGTCGTGGCCGGCGAAACCGGCCATGTCTCCGTGCAATCCTACCTCAACGCCCGGCCCCGCGCGGCATGACGCCGCCCGCCCGGGGCCATGACGCCGCACGCGTGCAGCCAGGAGTGTAAGCCAATGCCGGTCTCTTTCCTCGACACGCTGGGTGAAACCGTCACCCGCCGCCTGGCCGCCCGTTCCTCGCGCCGCGGCGTGCTGGGGCGCATGGGTGCCGTCATGGCCACGGCCCCCGCCTTCCCCCTGCTGCCCGTCAGCCGGGCCCAGGCCGAATCCGCGCCCCCGCCCGCGCCCGTCCTCACCGATTTCGAACGCCGCGCCCAATCCACCGACCCCGCCAAATGTACCTATTGGCGCCATTGCGCCATCGACGGCATCCTCTGCGGCTGCTGCGGCGGCGGGGTGCATACCTGCCCGCCCGGCACCCAGCCCTCGCCGGTGTCCTGGATCGGCACCTGCCGCAATCCCGACGACGGGCGTTCCTACGTCATCGCCTATCGCGATTGCTGCGGCCGCAATATCTGCGCCGCCCCCAAGGCGTGCGACTGCAACACCGCCGACCGCGAAATGCCCATCTACCGCCCGCAGGCCAGCAACGACATCATCTGGTGCTTCGGCACGACCTCGACCGCCTATCATTGCTCCACCGCCGCCATCATCGGCCAGGCCAGTTGAAGCAGGGCAGGGGGCGCATCCCGCCCCCGGGATCTTTCATGCGGTCGCGCGTCCGTCTCTCCACCCTCCTGCTGGCCGTCCTCGCCGCCGCCGCGCCGCCGCGCGGCCTCGCGCAG
>NZ_JABXXP010000814.1 GCF_013376155.1 Nguyenibacter vanlangensis | reverse complement strand
CTTCGCCCTGGCGGTCGAACAGGTCCCGGTGGCCATCACCGGCCGCCGCGCGCTGGCCACCGGCAACAACGGCACGATGCCCGCGCCCACCCTGCGCTGGCGCCAGGGCGACAGCGTCAGCCTCACCGTCACCAACCGGCTCGTGGTTCCCACGTCGATTCACTGGCACGGCATCCGCCTGCCCGCCGCGATGGACGGCGTGCCGGGCCTCAGCTTCGACGGCATCGCGCCGGGCGACAGCTTCACCTACCGCTTCCCGGTCCGGCAGAGCGGCACCTACTGGTATCACAGCCATTCCGGCTTCCAGGAACAGACGGGCCTTTCCGGCGCCCTCGTCATCGATCCGCCGGACGGCGCCGCGCCGCGCGCCGACATCCCTCCCGCCGACCGCGACTACGTGCTGCTGCTGTCCGACTGGACCGACGTCGATCCGGCGGACATCGTCTCCAATCTGAAATTCCAGAGCGACTATTATAATTTCCGCCAGCGCACCCTGGGCACGTTCCTGCGCGATACCGCGCGGCAGGGGCTGGGCGCCACCCTGCGCGACCGGCTTGCCTGGGGGCGGATGAACATGGCGCCCACCGATATTTCCGACGTCTCGGGCATCATCTACACCTACCTGTTGAACGGACTGCCCCCCGGCGCCAACTGGACCGGCCTGTTCCGGCCCGGCGAATGCATCCGGCTGCGGGTCATCAACGCCGCGTCCATGACCCTGTTCGACGTCCGCATCCCCGGCCTCGCGATGACGGTCGTCCAGGCCGACGGCAATGACGTCGACCCGGTGCCGGTCGACGAATTCCGCATCGCCCCGGCGGAAACCTACGACGTGCTGGTCCGCCCGGACCGGCCCGGTCCCTTCACCATCTTCGCCCAGTCCGAGGACCGCACCGGCTTCGCCCGCGGCACCCTGGCCACCGCCCCCGGCCAGTCCGGCCCGATCCCGCCGATGGACCCGCGCCCGATGCGCACGATGATGGACATGGGGATGGGGATGGGCACGGGCATGACGATGCCCCGCGCGCACACGCCCCCCATGGCAATGCCCGCGCCCCCGGGCTCCACGCCGGGATCCTCCACATCGCCGCGACCGGGCGTCGAAGTCCAAAGCGTCGCCCCCATGCCCGCCGGCCGCCTGGCCGAACCCGGCGACGGGCTCGCGGGCAACGG
>NZ_JABXXP010000813.1 GCF_013376155.1 Nguyenibacter vanlangensis | reverse complement strand
TGACGTGCTCCCCGAAAATTGGACCAGTTCGAGTTGGAATTTTCCACTTATGATCCCGTGCTCGGGATGAGGAGAGTTCCATGAAGGCATCGAAGTTCACCGAGGCGCAGATCGCGTTTGTTCTGAAGCAGGCCGAAGGGGGAGCGTCGGTCGCCGAGGTCTGCCGCAAGGCGGGTATTTCGGATGCGACGTTCTACAATTGGCGGAAGAAATATGCGGGTCTGATGCCGTCCGAGATGAAGCGGCTGCGGGTGCTTGAAGAGGAAAACGCCAAGCTGAAGCGGATCGTGGCGGACCTGTCGCTTGATAAGGCGATGCTGCAGGACGTGCTGTCAAAAAAGCTTTGAGGCCTGCGCGCAAACGCGAACTCGTGGACATGCTGCAGGGCGACTGGAAAGTCTCGACACGACGCGCCTGCGCGGTGCTGCGGATCGACCGCTCGCTCTATGTCTACAAGTCGAAGCGTGGCACGCAGGCCGAACTGACACAGAAGATCCGCGAGATCTGTGAAACGCGCGTTCGCTATGGCTATCGGCGCGTTCATGTCCTGTTGAAACGCGATGGCTGGGCGGTCAATCCGAAGCGGATCTATCGGCTTTACAAGGAGTTGGGCTTGCAGTTACGCAACAAGGTGCCCAGGCGCCGGGTCAAGGCGAAGGTGCGCGAGGATCGCCGTCCGGCCGCCCATAATAACGACACCTGGGCCATGGATTTCGTGCACGACCAGCTAGCGACGGGCCGCAAGATCAGGATCCTGACGGTGATCGACACTTTCTCCCGCTTCTCGCCGGCGACCGATCCACGGTTCAGCTATCGTGGCGAGGATGTCGTCCAGACGCTGGAGCGGATCTGTGCGCAGATGGGTTACCCAAAAAGCATCCGGGTCGACCAGGGCACGGAGTTCGTCAGCCGGGATCTGGATCTCTGGGCGTATCAGAAGGGGGTCGTGCTCGACTTCTCCCGCCCCGGCAAACCGACCGACAACAGCTTTATCGAGTCCTTCAACGGGAAATTCCGGGCTGAGTGCCTGAACACGCACTGGTTCATGAGCCTTGACGACGCCCGGGCAAAAATGGAGGCTTGGCGTCAGGACTACAACGAGGTCCGCCCACACAGTGCCATCGGCAATAAACCGCCGATATCGCTGCTCAATAGCTTGCCGGCGTGCTTGCCGGT
>NZ_JABXXP010000812.1 GCF_013376155.1 Nguyenibacter vanlangensis | reverse complement strand
CGGGGCGATCCTCTTCGCCCGCACCACCGTGCCCGATATCGGCATGCTGTCCTCGGGCCTGTCCAGCCTCTATCCGCTCACCCGCAACCCGTGGGACCTCGCCACCAATCCCGGCGGCTCCAGCGCCGGCGCCGCCACCGCCGCCGCCGCGGGCTACGGACCGCTGCATGTCGGTACCGATATCGGCGGCTCGGTGCGCCTGCCGGCGGCCTGGTGCGGGCTGGTGGGCTTCAAGCCCTCCTTCGGCCGCATCCCGATCGACCCGTACTATGTCGGGCGCTGCGCCGGCCCGATGACCCGCACCGTCGACGACGCGGCGCGGCTGATGGCGGTGCTGACCCAACCCGACCCGCGCGACGCCACCGCCCTGCCCTATCAGCAGATCGACTGGCAGCAGATCGACTGGGACAGCCCCGGCACGGGCCCGGCCGGCCTGCGCGTCGGCCTCATGCTCGATGCCGGCTGCGGCATGGCACTCGACGCGGAAATCGCCGAAGCCGTCACCGCCGCCGCCCGATCGTTCCAGGCCGCCGGCGCCACCCTCGTCCCGGTCCCCCCGGTGATGGACGACGCGGTTCTCAACGGCATCGACCGCTACTGGCAGGCCAGGGCCTGGGCCGAACTCTCCCGCCTGCCCGACGACCGCCGGGCCCGCGTGCTGCCCTATATCCTGGCCTGGGCCGGCCAGGGCGCCGCCGTCTCGGGGGTCGAGGCGATCGACGGCTTCGGCTGCACCTTCACCCTGCGCCGGCGCTGCGCCGATCTGTTCCGGACGGTCGACATCGTGCTCTCGCCGACCACCCCCAACCTGTCCTTCCCGGCGGAATACGCCTCCCCGCTCGACGATCCCACCCGCCCCTTCGCCCATATCGCCTACACCCTGCCCTGGAACATGTCCGAACAGCCGGCCATCTCGCTCAATTGCGGCTTCTCGCGCGGCGGCACGCCGATCGGGCTGCAGATCGTCACCCCCCGCTTCGCCGACGGGCTGGCCCTGCAACTGGCCCGCTGGTTCGAAACCACCTACGGTGCCGTCACCACCTGGCCCGAACCGCCCCTCTCCTGCCCCGACCTCACCTGACCCGTCCCGATCCCATGCCCCACCCGCTCGACCGCCGCACATTCCTTCAGGCCGCCTTCGGCGCGACCGGCGCGCTCGGCGCCGCGCTGGCCCTG
>NZ_JABXXP010000811.1 GCF_013376155.1 Nguyenibacter vanlangensis | reverse complement strand
GCACGTCCTGTCGGCCGGCCGTCCCGTGGTGGTGGACGGCGCGATTCCCGGCCTGGACCTGCCGGCGCTGCTGCACCATGCCCGCGCCGTCGTCACCCGCATCGCCCGGCAGGAGGACCTGGTATGCTGACCACCAAACAGGCGGTGCTGCGCCGCTTCTGGTACGCGGTCATGCCGGTGCATCACCTGGCCGACGGCCCCAGGCCCTTCCGCCTGATGGGCGAGGACCTGGTCCTGTTCCTCGATGCCGGCGGCGCGCCCCGCGCGCTGCGCGACCGCTGCTGCCACCGCACCGCGAAACTCTCCAAGGGCTGGTGTGCGCATGGCGAGATCGTCTGCGGCTATCACGGCTGGCGCTATGACGGGCAGGGCCGCCTGACCGAAATCCCCCAATTGGGCCGCGACGCGCCGCTGCCCGCCTGCCGGGTACAGTCCTTCCGCTGCCAGGCGCGCTACGGCTATGCCTGGGTGGCGCTGGACGATCCCATCGCGGACATCTTCGACATCCCCGAGGACCGCGATCCCGCCTTCCGCCGCATCTTCCAGTTCTACGACACCTGGCGGACCGCGCCGCTGCGGCTGATGGAAAACTCCTTCGACAACGCGCATTTTTCCTACGTGCATCGCGGCACGTTCGGCGACATCACCCAGCCCAGGCCCAAATTCTACGACATCGCCGAGACCGATTACGGCTTCTACGCCACCACGGTGGTCGACATCCTCAACCCGCCCGACGCGGTGGCGATCACCGGCGATCCGTCGCCCACCACCACGCGCACCATGCACAACCACTGGTACATGCCGTTCTGCCGCCGGATGGACATGGCCTATCCCAGCGGCATCCGCCACATCATCATCAATTGCGCCACCCCGATCGAGGACGACCGGATCCAGCTCGTCCAGCTCCTCTACCGCAACGACCGCGAGGAAGACTGCCCCGCCGAACGCCTGATCGCCTGGGACCGCAAGATCACCGACGAGGACCGCGAGATCCTCGAAGCCACCGATTGCGACGCGACCCTGGACATCACCCGCCAGGTCGAAAGCCACATGCCCTCCGACCGCCCCGGCCTGATCATGCGCCGCCGCCTGCTCGACCTGCTGCGCCGCCATGGCGAGGACGAAATCGCCCGCCCCCCGCCGCCCTCGGCAACGCCGCCCGCCATGCCGGGCCCCG
>NZ_JABXXP010000810.1 GCF_013376155.1 Nguyenibacter vanlangensis | reverse complement strand
CGGACCGCCCAGCGCATTGCGGCCCCTGCCGCCGGGGCGTCGCCGGCGATGCGCAGCGCCACCCCGCCGCCGATATCCATTCGGCCGCATGGCAGCATGAGTCCGTCGTGAATCTGGTCGGCCCCCAGCAGCCGCGCCGCGATCTCGCTGCCCGGACGGCTGAAGACCGATGCGACCGGGCCGGCGCGGATGATGCGGCCGCCATCGAGCATGATGATTTCCTCCGCCATGTCCATCGCTTCGGCCGGGTCGTGGGTCACCAGGATGGTCATGGCGCGCATGGGCCCGAGCACGCGCAGGACGTCACGGCGCAACCGGGCGCGCAGCGGTGCGTCGAGCGCCGAGAACGGTTCGTCCAGCAGCACCAGATCCACCTCGCGCCGGGACAGGGCGCGGGCCAGGGCCACGCGCTGCCGCTGTCCGGGAGACAGTTGATGCGGGTAGCGGGCCGACAATTCATCCAGCCCCATCAGCTTCATCCATGCCGCCGCCCGGTCGGGCGTGCTGTCGGCAGCGAACGAAACCTGCCGCGCCACCGTCAGGTGCGCCGGCAGGGCGTAGCCCTGGGGGACGTAGGCGATGCGCCGGCGCTGGGGCGGCACGGGGCCGAGATCGTCGCCATCGAGGCGGATTGTAGGGCGGATCGTGGGGCGGATCGGGGGGCCGATCGGGGGGCCGATCGTGGCACCGGCCGCGTCGTCCAGGCCCGCGATCAGGCGGAGGGTCATCGACTTGCCGCTGCCCGACGCGCCGAGGATCGCCACCCGCCGCGCCCGGATGCGGCATGCCAGGCGAAGATGGAAACCGCCTGCCCTGTGGTCGAGCGCGAGGGACAGGGTCCGTGGCGGGGCGTCGCTGTCCGCCGTCTCGACCAGGGGGGCCGGCATGCCGCCCGGCAGCGGAGCGTCCGCCCGGCGGGGGCGTATCAGCGCCTGCCCCGCTGCCAGGATCGTCGCGGCCAGGAGCAGGGTCGGCGCCAGGATCGGCAGCATCGCCGGCAATCCGCTTTCGCCGAACGCGACATAGGTGAAGACCGGAAGGGAATAGGGGTGATAGGCCACCATGACCGTCGCCCCGAATTCGCCGAACGCGCGCAGCCACGCCAGGAGCAACCCGGCCAGGATCGCCCGCCAGGCCAGCGGCAGGCTGACGCGCCACAGCACCGCGCCCGGGCCGTGC
>NZ_JABXXP010000809.1 GCF_013376155.1 Nguyenibacter vanlangensis | reverse complement strand
GCCGCCACGCTGGGGCAGGCGGCCGACGGCCGGGCCCAGCCGCTGTCCTGGGAGCGGATGCTGTCGGGCAGCCTGGCCGACCTGGGCGGGCAATATGTATTCGTCGTGACCCAGCCGCGGCTGGATTACGGGTCGTTCCAGCCGGGCGGCGCGGCCACCGAGGCCATGCAGCGGGCGATCGCCGGGCTGGAATTCGTGCGGTCGGGCCATGCGCGGGTGCATCTGACCGGCGACGTGCAGATCAATGACGAGGAATTCGCCACCGTGGCCCAGGGGATGGTCGCGGGGCTGGTCGGATCGCTGCTGCTGGTGACGCTGTGGCTGTTCCTGGCGGTGCGGACCTGGCGGATCATCGTGCCGATCGTGATTACGCTGGTGTCGGGCCTGATGCTGACGACGGGGTTCGCGGCGCTGGCGGTGGGCACGCTGAACCTGATTTCGGTGGCCTTCGCGATCCTGTTCGTGGGGATCGCGGTGGATTTCGCGATCCAGTTTTCGGTGCGGTTCCGCGCGCAGCGCCTGCCGGACGGGTCGGTGCCGCCGGTCCAGTCGGCGCTGGAGCAGACGGGGGTGGAGACCGGGCACCAGATCCTGGTGGCCGCCATGGCGACGATGGCGGGGTTCCTGGCCTTTACGCCCACGGCCTTCGTCGGGGTGGCGCAACTGGGGCTGATTGCCGGGTTCGGCATGGTGATCGCGTTCCTCTGCACCGTGACCCTGCTGCCGGCGCTGCTGCGGCTGTTCCGGCCGGCGCCGACGCATCGGGCGACGGGCTTTGCCTTCGCGCGGCCGATGGACCGGGCGCTGCGCGTGCGGCGGGTGCCGGTGCTGAGCGTCTTCGTCTTCCTGGCGGTGCTGGGGGCGGCGCTGAGTCCGATGCTGTCGTTCGATGCCGACCCGCTGCATACCAAGAACCCGCATTCGGAGGGGATGCTGACGCTGAAGCTGCTGATGCGCGACCCGCAATCCTCGCCCTATGACGCGCAGGTGCTGGTGGGGAACCTGGCGCAGGCCCAGGCGCTGGCGGCGCGGCTGTCGCGGCTGCCGCTGGTGGACGACGCGATGTGGCTGGGGTCCCTGGTGCCGGAGGACCAGACGGCCAAGCTGGCGATGATCCAGGATGCGGCGTCGATCCTGCTGCCGACGCTGGTGGTGCCGAACCCCGCCCCGGCGCCGGATG
>NZ_JABXXP010000808.1 GCF_013376155.1 Nguyenibacter vanlangensis | reverse complement strand
GGCCGCCCGGGCGGAGGCGCGCGCGCGGTTCCTGGCGCCGTTGCAGGCGCATCTCGAGACGGCCGGACTGGGCCATGTGTCGGAGGTCGCGGACGGCGATCCGCCGCATGTGCCGGGCGGCTGCCCTTTCCAGGCCTGGTCGCTGGGCGAGCTGATCCGCATCGAGCGGATGCTGGCCGACGCGCGCAACCCGTGAGGCTCGACCGACGATGATGGATGCGATCCCCCCACGCCGCACTCTGTTCGAGACCACGGAGGGGCGCCGCCTGGCGCGCATTGCCGAGGGCGCGCCGTGGCGGCGCTGGGGGCCCTATCTGAGCGAGCGCCAATGGGGGACGGTGCGCGAGGATTACAGCGCCGGCGGCACGGCCTGGGATTATTTCCCGCATGATCACGCGCGCAGCCGGGCCTATCGCTGGGGGGAGGACGGCATTGCCGGCTGGGGGGACGACCATTTGCGCTGGTGCCTGGGGCTGGCGCTGTGGAACGGGCGCGATCCGATCCTGAAGGAACGGATGTTCGGCCTGACCAATGCCGAGGGCAACCATGGCGAGGATGTCAAGGAGCTGTGGTATTACCAGGATGGCACGCCGACCCATTCCTATATGCGGATGCTGTACAAATATCCTCAGGCCGCGTTTCCCTATGCGCAACTGGTCGAGGAAAATCGCAGGCGCGGACAAGGTGATCCTGAATTCGAGATCGTCGACACGGGCGTTTTCGACGAGGGGCGCTATTTCGACGTGACCGTCGAATACGGCAAGGCGGATGTGGACGACACGCTGATGTGCGTCACCGTGGTCAATCGGGGGCCCGAGGAGGCCGTGCTGCATCTGCTGCCGCAATTCTGGGCGCGCAACATGTGGAGCTGGACGACCGACATCGCGCGCGCGCGGATCCGCAAGGTGGCGGAGGATGTCGTGGAGACGGCGCATCCGCTCTTTCCCGCGCTGCGCCTGTATGCCGACGGGGCGCCGGAGATCCTGTTCTGCGAGAATGAGACGAATTTCCCCCGGATCTTCGGCATGGAGGCGTCGGGTTACTTCAAGGACGGCATCAATGATTATGTCGTCCATGGTGAGCGGGCGGCCGTCAATCCGGAAGGG
Organism: Nguyenibacter vanlangensis; assembly: GCF_013376155.1. GTDB lineage: Bacteria > Pseudomonadota > Alphaproteobacteria > Acetobacterales > Acetobacteraceae > Gluconacetobacter > Gluconacetobacter vanlangensis. Next base: position 77 of record NZ_JABXXP010000808.1, on the reverse strand, counting down.
GTGGGCAGCAAATGCGCCATGCTGCATCGGCTGGTGCTGCCGCCGGGCGGCAGCGCGCGCGTGCGGCTGCGCCTGCG
>NZ_JABXXP010000807.1 GCF_013376155.1 Nguyenibacter vanlangensis | reverse complement strand
GTGTCCACCAGCCCGCGCAGCCGCTCCATGACCGCGTCCGCCGTGCCGGTCAGGCCGGCGCCGTCGCCCGGATCCAGCTCGGCCAGGGTTTCGGCGATCATCGCCATCTGATAGGCGACGCCGCGCGGGTTGCCTTCGTCCAGCAGCAGCAGGTCGAGCACCGGAGCGGGCTGCAGCAGCGCGAAATAGCGCGACCGGTAGGTGATGACGCAGTCGCTGAGTTCCAGCATCAGCCGCAGCGCGCCCTCCATGCGGCCGCGCTGGGCCACGTCCTTCTGCCGCAGCACCAGCGCCGTCGCGGTCAGTAGTGCGCCGGCGCGTTCCACCCGGCGGCCCAGATCCATGAACTGGCGGCCGCCGCTGCGGACCATGTTTTCAGCCGTCAGGCCCGAAATGGTCGCGCCGAAGCGCAGGATACTGTCCGTGACGCTGCCGATCCGCTCCAGCGTGCGGCCCGGGTCGCCGGGTACCCGGGCCTCTTGCAGCCGGGCGCGCAGCGTGTCCGCCCCGTGGACGATGGTATCGAAGGTTTCGACCGTCAACCGGTCGCGCAGGCCGGCGGCGACCCGCACGATTTCGGAGAGCAGCCGTTGCGGCAGGGCGGAGTCGAAGGTGACGGCGGACAGGGCGCGCACCAGGGTCGCGTAGCCGGCGCCGATGGCGGTTTCCTCCTGCCACAGCCCGACCGCGCCGGCCAGGCGCAGCACCGTGTCCAACTCCACCCGTTCACGCGGGGAGCCGTCCACCCGGCCGACCCGGCGCGTCACCACGCGCAGCACGCGTCCGGCCTCTTCCAACTGTTCCAGATAGCGGCCCAGCCAGAAGAAATCGTCGGCCGCGCGGCTGGGCAGGTCGCCCTGTCCGCGGCGGATCGCCAGGGTCGGCGTGGGGGACACGGCGCTGCCGACCAGCTCGGCCGAGTCCTCGACCGTGACCCAGACGTCCTTGGTCACCACCGGGCCGTCCAGCGGGCTGCCCGGCGGCGTGTCGTCGTCCGGCAGCAGCCGGGCCAGCCCGCCGGGCATGACCTGCCATTGCGCCCCGTCGAACAGCGCGAACAGGCGCAGCACCACCGCCCCGGGTTCGATGCCGTTCGGCCGGATCGACGGCATGACCGAGGGGGCGATGGCCTCGACCGCCACGAAACGGCCGGGATGGCGCCGCAGCGCGTCCAGCGTGTCGC
>NZ_JABXXP010000806.1 GCF_013376155.1 Nguyenibacter vanlangensis | reverse complement strand
GGCGATGGTCAGCAGGACGGAGCGGGCGTCGCGTACCGCCGCCCGGTCGGCCGCCCGCCAGCGCAGGAACGCATCCTGCGCCACGTCCTCGGCCTGGGCCAGGGAACCGGTCATGCGATAGGCCAGGCCGATCATTTCGGCGCGGTGGGCCAGAAAGGGGCCGAGGCCGTCACGATCGGGGGCAGGATCGGGAGCGGTCAGGAGGCGGTCTCCGGCGGCGGGGCGACGGCGAAGCCGATCGCGATGCGGTTCCAACTGTTGATGGTGCAGATCAGCAGGGTGAGATCGACCTTTTCCGCGTCGGTGAAATGGGGGTTCAGGGCCAGATACACCGCATCCGGCGCGCCGTCGGTGGCGATGCGGGTCAGGGTTTCGGTCCAGGCCAGGGCCGCGCGTTCGCGGGGCGTGTAATGCGGGGCCTCGCGCCAGGCGGACAGCAGGTAGAGGCGGGCCTCGCTCTCGCCGGCGCGGCGGGCGTCGCGCGTGTGCATGTCGATGCAGAAGGCGCAGCCATTGATCTGCGACGCCCTGGTCTTCACCAGTTCGATCAGGCTGTGTTCCAGCCCGCTGGCGGTGACCGCGCGTTCGAGGGCGAACAGGGCGGCCATGGTCCTGGGGGCGGCCTTGGCATAGTCCAGTCGTTGGGTCATGGGACTCTCCCGTGCTGATGGGTGACGGGATCAAGACGGGACAGCGCGGCCGGATGTGACGGCGGCCCTGCTTTTTGTCGATTTTTTTATGGTGTTTTTTATGTCGGGGCTCCGGCCGGGCGGATGCGGTAGGCGCAGCGCCGGGCGCCGGAGGGGATGTGGTCGTGCCGTTCGACGACGACCGTGGGGCCCAGCACGTCCTGGAAGATGTCGCGCTCGGCCCGGCAGAAGCCGGCGCAGGCCGTGGCGGCGGCGCAGATCGGGCAGTGATTTTCGATCAGCAGGAAATGCCCCCCGGCCTCGGCGTGCCATTCGGCCATGTAGCCCTCGCGCGAGCGGATGGCCGCCAAGGCGGCGATGCGCGCGGCGAGGCCGTGGATGCCGTCCAGTTCGCGGCGATAGGCGGCGCAGGTTTCGGCTTCCCGCGCCGCGATCAGGCGGTCCATCAGGTCGGGCCCGCCCGTGTCGTGCAGGAGGCGCAGCAGACCGGCCGTCAGTTCGGCATGGGTGTCGGGGAAATGCCGCCGGGCGGCG
>NZ_JABXXP010000805.1 GCF_013376155.1 Nguyenibacter vanlangensis | reverse complement strand
TGAACCCGCCGGCCGGGCCCTTACCAGGGAAAGGGCCGCAGGTCCGGCGCCAGCCAGCCCCGCCTGGCCGCGATGCTGAACAGGCGCGGCCGGCTCCAATAGTCCAGCAGCCAGCCCGGCTGCCCCAGCGGCGACGCCACGAGGTCGTCCGCGATGTGCCAAAGCGGCGTTTCCCCGGGATAGCGCCGCAGGAAACCGGCCGCCGCCCGCATCGAGGCGACGGTGATCGTTTCATGATACCCGCCCTGGTCGTCGTTCACCCCGCCGGTCGCCACGTTATAGGCCCGGATGATCGCGCCGACCTGCCCCTGCGCGACCAGGCCGGGGCGATGACGCAGCAGCCACAGCGCGGCCGCGAAATGCGCGGCATGGGTCCAGTCGGGCTTGGGCAGGGTGCGATCGAGCAGGCCGCGCCCGATCCGCTCGATGTCGTCGTCACTGGAAAAGATCGTCACGACCCGTGCATCCTCCTTCTTCTACACCCGCGCGTGACGCGGCCGGACCATCAGCAGGCCGGCGGAACGCGAAAGAATTCGATCAAATGATCCAGCACCAGCCTGGTCTTGGGCGGCATGCGGCGGCCCAGCGGGATCAGGGCATGCACGGGCGGTCCGTCGGCATCGGCCTCGGGCAGCAGATGCACCAGCGTGCCCATGCAGACATGCGGGTGCGCCATCCAGTCGAAGATCTGCACGATGCCCATTCCGGCGATCGCCGCATCCACCATCGCCCGCCCGTCGGCCAGCACCAGCCCGGCCTTGGGCGCCAGGTCGGACTGATGTCCGCATTCCGTCACCGCCCAGGGAATCGGCCGCCCGGCATGGCCGCGATAGATGACCGCCTCCTGCCCGCACAGGTCCTTGATGCTGTCGAGCGGTCCGCTGCGCGCCAGGAAGCCGGGCGAGGCATAGAGCCCGAAGCGCGGCGTGCCCAGCCGGCGCACCAGCATGTCGCCCGTCGCCGGCAGCGCGCCCACCCGCACCACGATGTCCCAGCCATCGGCCACCGGGTCCGACTGGCGGTCGTTCAGCGACAATTCCAGCGTCACCTTGGGATGGGACGCCCGCAACGACGCCAGCATCGGCATCAGGAACTGCCCGAATCCGACCGGCAGATCCATCCGCACCCGGCCGGCCGGCTCCGCCCGGCGGGCGGCCAGCGCGACATGCGCCTCGCTCAACCCGT
>NZ_JABXXP010000804.1 GCF_013376155.1 Nguyenibacter vanlangensis | reverse complement strand
GGTCGGGGGCGGCGGTGCGGTGGCACGCGCTGGGGCTGATGCCGAACGCCGTCTTGAAATGGCGCGAGAAGTGCGAGCAGTCGGAAAACCCCATTTCGATGGCGATCTCCGTCACGCTCATTTCGCCCGCTTCCAGCAGGGCGCGGGCGTGGCGCAGCCGCAGCATGCGATAGAAATCCTGCGGCTTGCGGCCCAGCGTGCTCTGGAACAGGCGTTCCAGTTGCCGGCTGGAAATGCCCAGCCGGGCGGCGAGCTGCGCGATCGGCAGCGGCCGCGCCATGTTCTGCTCCATATGCAGGATGGCGCGCCGTACCCGGGGGTCGGCAAGCCGGGTCGCCGAGGCCAGGGTGGGGGGCTGCGGCTGCAGCCGGATCTGGCTGCCGCTCGTGCCGGCGCGTTCCATCAGCAGGATATGGCTGGCCTTCAGCCCGGCCGGGCGGCCGATGCTGCGTTCGATCAGGTGCAGCGCCACGTCGGCCGCCGCCCCCCCGCCCGAGCACGTGATGCGGTCGCCGTCATCGACGAACATCTGGTCGCTGACCGCCTCGTGCGCGGGAAACGCCTCCAGGAAATCCTGGCGATGATACCAGCTCACGCAGACGCGGCGATCATTCATCAGCCCGGCGCGGCACAGGGCGAAGGTGCCGGTACAGACGCCGATCAGGGTAATGCCCATCTCCGCCGCCCGGCGCAGCCAGACGGTGGTGACATGGTCGATCTGCTCCTGTCCGTGCAGCAGCCCGCCGACCACGACGATATAGTCGAAGGCCCGGGGATCGCCCAGCGGCGCGTCGCGCGCGATCGCCACGCCGCAACTGGAACGCACCGGATGGACCGAGGCCGACAGCACCTGCCACGCGCAATGGATCGGGCGGCTGCGGTCGTCCTTGTCGGCGGCAAGTCGCAGATGGTCGACGAACAGGGAAAAGGCGGACAACGTGAAATGATCGGCAAGGATGAAGCCGACGCGCAGGCGCGGCCTGATGCCGCCCGATGCCCCTTCTGACATGATCGCTCTCCCGGCACTTGATTTCTCATCCGCAATGAGACTACGGGACGGCTACGGCCGTGAACTGTCCCCGATACGACATAAATTTCATTTATTCCGCCATGGCGGTCAGTCGCCGGCCGGCAGGGACAGGCGTGCCTGCACGGCGGGCAGCGCCGGGGCGCCGTCGCGCGTGGCG
>NZ_JABXXP010000803.1 GCF_013376155.1 Nguyenibacter vanlangensis | reverse complement strand
CGAGCATCCTGTCGGGGCTGGGGTTCGACAGCGCGGCGCAGGCGCGGCCGGTTTCGGATTTTTCCGGCGGCTGGCGCATGCGCGTGGCGCTGGCCACCGCGCTGTTCCTGAACCCGGACCTGCTGCTGCTGGACGAGCCGACGAACCATCTGGACCTGGAGGCGACGATCTGGCTGGAAGGCTGGCTGGCCCGGTTTGCCGGCGCGGCGCTGATCGTCAGCCATGATCGCGGGCTGCTGGACCGGTCGGTGGATGCGATCGCTCATCTGGACCAGCGGACGCTGAGCCTGACGCCCGGCGGCTATGAGGAGTTCGTGCGCATCCGCACCGAGCAGGCGTTGCAGCAGGCGCGCGCGGCCGAGCGGATCGCCGCCCAGCGTGCGCATATGCAGTCCTTCGTCGACCGGTTCCGCGCCAAGGCGACCAAGGCGCGCCAGGCCCAGGCCCGGCTGAAGGCGCTGGAGAAGCTGCCGGTGATCGAGGCGGTGGTGGAGGCCGCGCCGACCCGCTTCGCCTTTCCCGAGCCCGCCCCGCTGCCACCGCCGATGCTGACCCTGGACCGGGTGACCGTCGGCTATGAGGGCCGGCCGATCCTGTCCGGCCTGACATTGCGGCTGGACATGGAGGACCGGATTGCCCTGCTGGGCGCGAACGGGAACGGCAAATCGACCTTCGCCAAGCTGATTGCCGGCCGGCTGGCGCCGATGCAGGGCGGCATGGCCCACAGTCCGAAGCTGCGCGTCGGCTATTTCGCGCAGCACCAGGCCGAGGAACTGGTACCGGAGGACAGCCCGGTCGCGCACATGGCGCGCGCCATGCCCAAGGCCCCGCCCACCGCCGTGCGCGCCCAACTGGCGCGATTCGGCCTGGATGCCGAGCGGGCGGACACGGTGACGCGCGACCTGTCGGGCGGCGAGAAGGCGCGGCTGCTGCTGGCCCTGGCCACCCGCGAGGCGCCGCACCTGCTGATCCTGGACGAGCCGACCAACCATCTGGACCTGGATGCGCGCGAGGCGCTGATCCGCGCCCTGGCGGAATTCGAGGGCGCCGTGCTGCTGATCAGCCATGATCCGCATCTGGTCGAGCTGGTCGCCGACCGGCTGTGGCTGGTGGGCGACGGCACGGTGCGGCCCTTCGACGGCGACATGGCGGAATACCGGACCTGGCTGGCCGAGCGGGCGCGCGCC
>NZ_JABXXP010000802.1 GCF_013376155.1 Nguyenibacter vanlangensis | reverse complement strand
CTCACCACCCATCAGTTTCATCCGGATGCCCATAATGGCGGCATTGGTTTGCGGAACTGGAGGAGCCTGACAATGCGCCGGACGCCGCGCGTGAACCAGGAGAGCCTGCTGCGGCTCATGTTCGCGGGTTGACGTCTGGGGCTTTTTTTTCGTCCGCTGATGGATTGGTTTGTGCGTCGCACAGGCCGGTGGAGACGGCGAAATACAAAGCGATACTCATCACCAGCACCAACCGGCCGAGACGTTCGGGGGAACGCAACTGACTGTGTTCGAGACCGAAGCCGCGCGATTTGAAGTCGGAGAACATGGGCTCGATGCCCCATCGTGCGCTGTAATCCAGTGTTGTCAGGTAGCTGGGGGTGTCGGACATCGCAATGATCCACGGCTCGGCATGCCCGGGCGCGTTGATGATGCCGATATTGGTGACAATACGCCGATGGGTGAGCGCGACGTCGGTCAGATAGGGACGCTTGTCAGTGACATGTTCGGCCAGGGAGGTTTTGTGGCCGCCCGCGGCGACCCGCAGATTGGACCTCACGCGCAGCCGATAACCCCAGCCTCGGGCGATGGCGAACGCGATCAGATCCGGCGTGCCGTAGAACCGATCCGCCATCAGGCAAATCTCGGCCTGGGAAGGCAACCAGCCGGCAACCGCTTGGAGCAGGTCCTTCTGAACAGCGAACCCGATCGCCCCTTCCGTCGCCTCGACCCGCCAGGCCAGCGGCAACGCGCGCTCGCCAAAATGCAGCGAGAGCATCAGGATCTGATGGCGGTCATTGGCCTTGGTCTGGTCCATGATCAGCACCACACGCCCGTCTTCGGCGGCCTTGGTGAGCACCTCGCGCGCAAACGGTTCCATGACTTCATCACAGACCACGAGGGGGTTGTCGATGAACCGAGCGATCCACTGGTAACGCATGTCCGCTCGCTCTGCCGCGCGCGGCAACGAAGCCGCCAACACCATCAGATTGGCGCTGCGAGCGTCCAGCATGGTGGCGACAAGCAGCGCGAGTTTGTCACGCTGGGTCTTGCGCTGCCCAGGCAACCGACGCTGCAAATCCGCCGCAATGCCAGCCGCCATTTCCACAATAGCCGGGGTCATGCCAAATCCGCTCCTCACAAGGGCAGAATCCTTGAATCACAGCCAGATTCAGCACGTCAATCCAGACCCCATAAAAACTGATGGGT
>NZ_JABXXP010000801.1 GCF_013376155.1 Nguyenibacter vanlangensis | reverse complement strand
GCCGCTGCCGCGTTCCATGCCGCGCGCCTGGCCGATGGGAACGACCCCGACAGCGTCGTCCATGCGGTCGGCGGCATCGCGGCACGGGTCTATCTGGGCCACGCGGACCGTGACGCGCTGATGCCGCCCGAGCAGATCGCGGCCATGGACCGCGCCCTGGCCGAGGCCGGCGTGCATTTCACCACCGAACTCTACAAGGGCGCGCTGCACGGCTTCACCGCGACCGACGCCCCGGTTTATAGCCCCGCGGCGGACGCGCTGCATTTCAAGCGCCTCTTTACCCTGCTGGACGAAACGTTGGGGGATAGCTCTGTTCTTTTTTGAAAAAAAGAACCAAAAAACTTCCGGACGTTCAGGGAATATGTGCCGGCCACACGCAAAGTCCCTAAACGAATAAAAGTCTTTTTGCTTCTTTTTCTTCAGAAAAAGAAGGTTCTTTTTGCCACTGGAGTGATGTTTTGCCGATCTCTCACCGCATGACCGCCGCGCTGTTGCCCGCCCTGATCCTCGCCCAACCTGCCCTTGCCCAGACGCCCCGAGCCCAGACACCCTGGGCGCCGGTCGACCCGGCGCGGATGTCGGCGGCGATGCGCACCCTGGCGTCGGATTCCTTCGCGGGACGGGCGCCGGCGACGGCGGGCGAGGCGAAGACGGTGGCGTGGCTGATCGCGCAATATCGCGCGATCGGGCTGGAGCCGGGGGGCGAGCATGGCGGCTGGACGCAGGTGGTGCCGCTGGTGCGCACCCGCATCGGCACTCCTGCGCGGCTGGACGTCACGATCGGCGGTGCGGCGACGCCTCTGGCGCCGGGGAAGGACATCTATCTTTCGACCCTGGTTCCGGATGCGCGGATCCGGATCGACGGCGCGCCGCTGGTCTTCGTCGGGTACGGCGTGCATGCGCCCGAACGCGGGTGGGACGATTACAAGGGCGTGGACCTGAAGGGCAAGGTCGCGGTCTTCCTAGTCAATGACCCGGATTTCGACGCGCGGCCGGGCGAACCCGTCGCCGGCCGGTTCGGCGGCAGGACGATGACCTATTACGGACGCTGGACCTATAAATATGAGGAAGCGGCCCGGCGCGGGGCGATCGCGGCGCTGATCGTGCATGACACGCCGGGCGCGTCCTATCCGTGGACGACGGTGATCGCGCCGGGCGGCGAGGCGTTCGACATCGCGCGCACCGGCAC
>NZ_JABXXP010000800.1 GCF_013376155.1 Nguyenibacter vanlangensis | reverse complement strand
CCTTGGGGCCCTCCGTCATGCCGCCCGTCCCGCCGCGCCGCGCTGCGGACGCCGACCCCTGCGGCCCGCTGCCGTTCCTCGTCAAGCGCGACGGCACCTGGCTGTATCGCGGCACGCCCATCCGCCGCAAGCCGATGATCTGCCTGTTCGCCTCGGTGCTCACGCGCGACGCGCAGGGCGCCTACTGGCTGGAAACCCCCACCGAACGCGGCACCATCACGGTCGAGGACGCGCCCCTGGTCGCGGTCGAACTGCACTGGACCGGCTGCGGCCGCGACCAGGTCCTGTCCTTCCGCACCAATGTCGACCTGGTGGTCTGCGCCGGCCCCGATCACCCGATCCACGCGGACTGGGACATGCCCGGCGCGGATTGCGGCGCCGGGCCGGTCCCCTACCTGCATGTGCGTGACGGCGCGGGCGACTACGCCATCCAGGCCCGGATCGCCCGCGCGGTCTATTACGAACTCGCCGCCCTCGCGGTGCCCGGCGCCTGCCGCGGCGTACCCTGCCTGGGGGTCTGGAGCCAGAACGTCTTCTTCCCCCTCTCGCGCCTGTCCCCGGCGGACCTCCCCCAGGAAGACTTCCCCCAGGAAGACTTCCCCGCGTGACCCGCGATCCGGCGGGCGGCGATCGGGCCGGGGCAGGGGACGACGATCTGGCGGGCGACGACCTGCTCGGCCGCCTGGCGGCGTCCCTGCCCGAAGGCTACGCGGGCTTGCGCCGCCTGTGGCAGGTCCTGCCGCAGGCCCGGCTGGTGGGCGGGGTGGTGCGCGACCTGATCGCGCACCACCCGGTCGCCGATCTCGATCTCGCCACGCCCGAATCCCCCGACCGCGTGCTGGACCTGCTGCGCCAGGCGGAGATCAAGGTGGTGGCGACCGGCCTCGCCCACGGCACGGTCACCGCCGTGCTCGACGGCCGGCCCTACGAAATCACCACCCTGCGCCGCGACGAACGGACCGACGGCCGCCACGCGGTCGTCGCCTGGACCGGTGACTGGGCCGAGGACGCAGCCCGGCGCGACTTCACCATCAACGCCATGTCCTGTGGCCGCGATGGCGTGCTGCACGATTATTTCGGCGGCCGCGCCGACCTGGATGCCGGGCATGTGCGCTTCGTCGGCGACGCCGCCACCCGCATCGCCGAGGACGCGCTGCGCATCCTGCGCTTCTTCCGCTTCCATGCCCGCTA
>NZ_JABXXP010000799.1 GCF_013376155.1 Nguyenibacter vanlangensis | reverse complement strand
CCCTGCGCCTGGCGCGCGACCTGCTGGCCGACCCGGACCGGACCGGCACCACCGACGCGCTCCTCGCCCTCGCCCGCCGGCACGCCCAAGCCGCCCGGCATACCAAGGTATAGCGGCGGCAACGCACCGCCCCGCTTGCCAACTGCCCCGCGCCATTCCAGTTATTGCAGGCACACGCCGTTCAAGGGAGGTCGCTGTGACGAACAAATTCAAGACTGCCGACGCGGGCAAGGCCCACGCCCACACCTATCTGGGAACGCCGTCCAATCTGGACCCGATCGCGGTGCAGAATATCAGCGCCGGACTGCGCGCGCTCCTCGCCGACGTCTTCGCGCTCTATATCAAGACCAAGAATTTCCACTGGCACATGAGCGGCCGCCATTTCCGCGACTACCATCTGCTGCTGGACGAACAGAGCGACCAGATCTTCGCCATGACCGATCCGCTGGCCGAACGCGCCCGCAAGATCGGCGGCACGACCCTGCATTCGGTCGGCGAGATCGGCCGGCTGACGAAGATCGCCGACAATGACGCCGAGTATGTCACGCCCGAGGACATGCTGTCCGAACTGCGCGAGGACAATCTCGCCCTGACCGCGCGCATGCGCGAAGTCCACGTCCTCTGCGACGAGGGCAACGACGTGGCGACGGCCAGCCTGCTGGAAAACTGGATCGACGAGACGGAACGCCGGACCTGGTTCCTCTTCGAATCCACCCGTCCCGCCTTCGGCGCCAATAGCTGATCTTTCGACCCAGGGGCGCTGCCCCTGGACCCCGCCAAAGGCCGGGGGCCTTTGGAAACCTTTTGTTTCCATAAGAAAATAGATGGAATTTCGTGCGCGGCCGGGGCGGAGTCCTCAGTCCAGCCCGCCCACGAATTCCGCGATCCGCGCGCAGCATTCCATCAGCACGTCGTCGCCGGTCGCGCAGGACAGACGCAGATAGGGCCCCATCCCGAAGGCACTGCCCTGCACGCAGGCCACGCGCTGTTCCTCCAGCAGGGCGATGGCGAAATCCTCGTCCGTGCGCAGCATCCGCCCGCCCGCGCTGGTCCGGCCCATGCAGGCCGCGATGCCCGGAAAGGCATAGAACGCCCCGTCCGGCATCGCGCAGGTCAGGCCGGGAACGGCCCGCAGCGCCTCGACGACCATGCGCCGCCGCCGCGCATAGGTGTCGCGCATCTCGGCCACCAGCGAC
>NZ_JABXXP010000798.1 GCF_013376155.1 Nguyenibacter vanlangensis | reverse complement strand
GCCCCACGACGTCACGGTCTCGGCGGCGCTGGCGCGCATTCTGACCGGCGGCGCCCACGACCCGGCCGAAACCCTGTCCGAGACCGCCTTGCTGGACCTCGAACGCGACGCCTTCCTCGGCCTGATCCGCGCCACGCCCACGCTCGACCGGATCGAACACATGCTGGAAACCGGCAAACCGCTCAGGAACTGACCAAAGGGCACGGACCATGCAGACCTATGCCGCCCCCCTGCGCGACATGCGCTTCGCCCTGACCGAACTGCATGATGTCGCGGCCCTGACGGTGCTTCCGGCCTTCTCCGACCTGGATGCCGACGCCATCGCCCCCATCCTGGAAGCGGCCGGCAAGCTCGCCACCGAAGTGCTGCTGCCGCTCAACGCCCCCGGCGACGCCCATGGCTGCACGCTGGAAAACGGGGTGGTGCGCACGCCGCCCGGCTTTCGCGCGGCCTATGCCGCTTTTCGCGCCGGCGGCTGGAATGCGGTCACCGGCGACCCGGCCTATGGCGGCCAGGGCCTGCCCCAGACGGTGGGCATGCTGGTGTCCGAAATGATCTGCGCCGCCAATCTGTCCTTCTCGCTCTATCCCGGCCTCACGGCGGGGGCCACGATCGCGATTGGCAGATTCGCCTCCGACGCGCTCCGCGCGCTCTACCTGCCCAAGCTGACCCAGGGCATCTGGGCCGGCACGATGTGCCTGACCGAGGCCCATTGCGGCACCGATCTCGGCCTGCTGCGCACCCGCGCGGTGCCGGCCGGCGACGGCAGCTACCGCCTGACCGGATCGAAGATCTTCGTCTCGGCCGGCGAGCACGATCTGACGGAAAACATCGTCCACATGGTCCTCGCCCGGCTGCCCGGCGCGCCGCCGGGCATCAAGGGGGTCAGCCTGTTCCTGGTGCCGAAATACCTTCCCGGCCCCGACGGCGGCCCCGACGGCGGCCCCGATGGCGGCCCCGATGGCGGTGTCGGCGCGCTCAACGGCGTCACCTGCACGGCGCTCGAGCACAAGATGGGCATCAAGGGCTCGGCCACCTGCCAGCTCAGCTTCGACGATGCCCAGGGCTGGCTCGTCGGCGCGCCGCACAAGGGCATGCACGGCATGTTCACCATGATGAACAGCGAGCGGCTCGGCGTGGGCATGCAGGGGCTGGGCCTGATCGAAGCCGCCTATCAAAGCGCCGTCCGCTACGCCC
>NZ_JABXXP010000797.1 GCF_013376155.1 Nguyenibacter vanlangensis | reverse complement strand
GCCCTTGCCGTCGCGGGTGACGGCGCCCAGGCGGGTGCGCGGGCCCATGGCGACGCGGCCGATATCGCGCAGGCGGATCGCGGTGCCGTCGGGGTTCTGCCGGACCGGCAGGGCGGCGAAATCGTCCAGGCTGCGGATCAGGCCGCGGCCGACGACGATCTGCTGTTCGGCGTGATGTTCGATCCAGCCGCCGCCAGATGCCGCGTTGTTGGCGTCCACCGCGCGATAGATTTCGCTGACCGACAGGCCGTAGGCGGTCAGCCGGGCCTGGTCGATGGCGACCTGGTAGGTTTCCTCGGCCCCGCCATTGACGTTGACGTCCACCACGCCGGGCACCAGCTTGAGCTGCGGCACCACCACCCAGTTCATCAGCCGGTTGAGATCCATCAGCGACTGGTGCGGGCCGCGGATCTGGACCTGCATGATTTCGCCCATGCCGGTGGCGAGCGGGCCCATGTTGATCGACAGTCCCGGGACGGAGATCAGGGACCGGGCCTGCTGGATGCGTTCGTTGACGCGGGTGCGGTCGAGATCGATGTCGGTGTCGTCGTCGAACTGCACATAGACCACCGACACGCCCGAGCGCGAGACCGAGCGCAGGTCGTTCATGCCCGGGATGCCGGCCATGCTGGTCTCGATCGGGAAGGTAATCAGGCGTTCGACTTCCTCGGTCGCCAGGCCGGGGGCGACCACCGAGACCAGCACCTGGCGCGGCGAGATGTCGGGCACCGATTCGACGGGCAGGCCGAGGATGGCGCCGATCGCCGCCAGGAGGATGGCGATCGCGCCGCCGATTACGACGAACCGGCTGGCCTGCAGGCGTTCGAGTAATCCGCGCATGTCAGCCGCCACCCGTTCCGGCCAGCAGCAGGCTGGATTTCAGGGCGAAGCTGCCCTGGGCGGCCACGGCCTGTCCGGCGGCGAGGCCCGCGGTGACGACGGCGCTACCGCCGCTGTCCAGCGCCACGGTGACCGGGACGGGACGGAAAATGTCGGAGGCGGTGCGGATGAAGACCACGTCGCGGCCATTGACCTGCTGCACGGCCTCGGACGGGATGACGATGCCGGTGGCGCGGTCGTCGGTCTGCAGTTCGGTGTCCAGCATCATACCCGGCCGCAGCGCGCCGCCGGGATTGGGCACGGCGCTGATGACCCGGACCAGGCCGGTGGCCGGGGCGGCCATGCCGTCGACCGAGCCG
>NZ_JABXXP010000796.1 GCF_013376155.1 Nguyenibacter vanlangensis | reverse complement strand
GATGATGGCCAGCCGCACGACCCGCCCCGCCAGGCGCAGCGATCCCGTCGCCATCGCGGCCAGGGGCAGCAGGCACAGCCCCACTGCCACGGTGGCGAAGCCCGTGGTGGAGGTGGTGAAGAGCAGCCCGATGGCGGAGGCGGGCAGCAGCAGCCGCGCCATCGGCAGCCGGTAGCCCTGCAGCACCACCCAGGTCGTCGAATATAGTATGCCCGACAGGAAGCTGGCGCAGGCCGCGGGTTCGGAAAACGAGGCGTTGATGCGCGGCACCGGTCCGGCCATCTGGCCGCTGAGGATCGACCAGCCGGGATTGGAGTAGAGCACGTCGTCCGGAAAGGGGACGCCGGCCAGGCGGTGCGCCATCTGCCAGACGCAGAGCCCGAACACCACCCAGCCGGTCCACAGATAGGCGCGATAGAGCCGGTCGATCCGGATGTCGGGACGGGTCAGGTAGCCCGCCGCCAGAACCATCAGCGCGACGTCGAGCACCAGGTACAGGTCCTGGCTGATATTGCCGAAATTGGGCGCGAGCAGCACCTGCGCGGCCACGCCGTCATTCTTCTGCGGCCAGACCCAGACCCTGTCCATGAACAGGCGCGGCATGACCAGCGAGCCCACCACGGCCCATGCGGTCGTCAGCACGAACGGCATGTACAAGGCGCGCGCGGCCGTGTCGCCGGGATAGCGCACCCCCAGCAGGCGCTGCATCCCCGCATAGGTCATGAAGGCGAGCGCCGGCACCAGCGCCGGCTGCACCCCCAGCCCGCCGAAGACCACCGCGGCCCCCGCGGGAAAGGCGCCCGCCAGCAGGAGAAGCGCGAGGAGGCCGGCCGGCCGCCTGAGCAGGAGCAGGCAGAGCGGCATCAACACCAGACCGATGACAGGGACAGACACGACAATCGCCCTCCGGGACAGCCATCAACACGCCGACGCGCCAAGCGCGCGGTCAGGAATAAGCGGCGTCATACGGCGCGGGTTGCACGGAATTCGCCATGTCGGACATCGATCGGCCGACCAGCGCGCGGAAGGCGTCGCGAAACGATTCCTCGGAAAAGCGCAGGGCATTGGCCCGGCAGAGTTCCGGCGTCATCAGCGGTTCCAGGGCCACGAAGCGCGCGACGGCATCGGCGATGGAGTCCGGCGTCTGCCGGTCGAACAGCAGGCCGGTGGGGCCGCCCGGGTCGTCGGCGCCGCGCACGATGT
>NZ_JABXXP010000795.1 GCF_013376155.1 Nguyenibacter vanlangensis | reverse complement strand
CAATCCAGGAAGGCCGGCAGGACACAGCCGGTCTGTGCCAGCAGGGCCCGCCACCAGGCCGGCCCCAGCAGGCATCCCGCCCCGTCCGGCGACAGCAGCATGCAGGGCGGCGGGGTGTCCATGCGGCGCAGCACGTCCTGCACGCTCCGCAGCTCCGTGGCCGAAGCCACGGTAATGACACGCGAAATGGCCGGATCATCGATCATTGCTTGACGTTGAACCGCGCCCGAGCGATCTCTTCAAGAAGATTGTCGACAGGCGGGATTCAGAACGTGGCGCATGCGGAAGGATCGGATATGCCGGCCGGCCCCCAGGATACCCGGGGCAGCGAACCCGCCGACCGGCTGGAGCAGGCGCTGAACCGGATCGCCTTCGCGCTGGACCGCCGGCGCGACGACGCCGCGCAGGCGGCGCCCGATCCGCATGCCCCCGATCTGCAGACTTTGGCCGCCAATATCGACATCCTCATCGCCCGCATCCGCGACGTGCTCGGTCCCGAAGACGACCGGGACAAGGACGCCTCGGATGCCGGCCGGGATTCGGAGGCAAGCTGAGCCATGGCACAGGTAACGGTCCGCATTAACGGCTATTCCTACGTCGTCGGCTGCAAGGACGGGCAGGAACGCCACCTCCAGGCCATGGCGCAGGAGGTCGAGCGCCGGGTCGAGCGCATCCGCGCCATCGGCGGCCAGAGCGGCGAGGGCCGGATCCTCGCCCTGGCCGCGCTGCTGATGGCTGACGAGATCCACGACCTGACCGCCGAAAAGATGCCCGAGGACACGTCGCGCCAACTGGCCGAGGCGCGCCAGATCCGCATCGAGAACGACCGGCGGCGCGAACAGCTCGCCCTGCTGGTGGAACGGGCCGAAACCATTGCGGCGGCGCTGGAACGCGACTAGATATCAGGGGCGGGGCTGCCGGGCTCGTCAGGCAACTCAACCCCTGGGCCGATAAGCACTTCCAAAGGGAGCTGGCTCTGACGTGATCCTGGTCATGTTACCTGGCGCCCACCTGCACTTGCAGGTCCGGGAGGGCTGAAAAGACCAACGGCCATGGTGGCTCCGCACGCTTCCGCTCTCTCCGACCCGCCCGAACTGGCGCAGGCCAAGGCGGCCCTCCGCCACCGCCTCCGTGCGGTACGGGCCCATCCGCCGGCCGCCCATGCCACCGGGGAATTGTGCCGGCGCATGGCCGGCTGGGTGCGG
>NZ_JABXXP010000794.1 GCF_013376155.1 Nguyenibacter vanlangensis | reverse complement strand
CCACCCGCCGCCGCCACCCGCTGGCCATGCGCGGCACCGTCACCGAAGGGATCCAGGCGGAAATCGACCTGACCGCGCGCCTGCGCGCGGCGGCCGACATGGTGATCGACACCTCCGACCTGCCGCCGCCCGAACTGCGCCAGGTCGTGGAAATGCGCTTCGGCCCCGGGCGCGGCCATGTGGGCGAGGGGCTGACCGTCGCCCTGATGTCCTTCGCCTTCCCGGCCGGCCTGCCGCGCGAAGCCGACATGGTGTTCGACGCGCGCTTCCTGCGCAATCCCTACTACGATCCCGACCTCTCCGTCCGGACGGGGCTCGAAGCCGACGTGGCCGCCTATGTCGCCGCCGATCCGGACTACCGGCGCTTCCTCGACCAGATCGCCGCGATGCTGGACCTGGTGCTGCCCCGCTTCGTGCGCGAGGGCAAGAAATACGCCACCATCGCAATCGGCTGTTCCGGCGGCCGGCACCGCTCGGTCACGCTGGTCGAGGCCCTGGCCACGCACCTCGCGACCCGCCCCCACAACGACTCGCATATTGACAAGGCGATCGCTCCGTCCGATGTGCAATCGGACACGGTGGAGTCCGACATGGCGGATGGCGGGGCGGACATGACGGGCGCCTGGTCCGTCATCGTCATGCACCGCGAACTGGCCCGGCAGGGCCGCAGCAGCTGGCGCTGGGCCAGCCGGCCGAAAGAGCACGCGGCGGACGCCGCGGAAGGGCAGTATTCCTCATGATCGGTATGGTTCTGGTCACCCATGGCGCGCTCGGCGAAACCTTGAAACGCGCGATGGAACACGTGGTCGGGCCCCAGGCGCAGCTCGCCGCGCTGAATGTCGAACCGGGGGACGATCCGGTGCTGCGCCGCGCCGACCTGCAATCGGTGATCGCCGGTGTCGATACCGGCGACGGCGTGCTGCTGCTGACCGACATGTTCGGCAGCACTCCCTCCAATCTCGCCATCTCGACCATGGAACCGGACCGGGTCGAGGTTCTGGCCGGCGTCAACGTGCCCATGCTGGTCAAGCTGGCGCAGATCCGCAACGGCCATACCCTGGCCGAATGCGCAGCACTGGCCGAGGGCGCGGGCCGCAAATATATCTCCACCGCCTCGCACCTGCCGCCGCAATGCCTGGGCGGCGCGCGCAGTTGCCTGCTGGGCGACCGCGTCCCCGACATGCCGGCCCCGCCGTCGGCGGCGTATCG
>NZ_JABXXP010000793.1 GCF_013376155.1 Nguyenibacter vanlangensis | reverse complement strand
GTGCCGGGTGTCCGGGGGCCGAGTGTCCGGGGGCCGGATGACCGGCGGGTACGGCCTGCGGCGACCCGGCATCGAAGGGCGGGCGATCCAACGTCTCGGCGTCCGGCATCAAGCATGCTCCTTGCGCGTATCGTGCCTGTTCGTCTTTCGTCTTCGTCTTTCGTCCGGCGGGTCCTACCGGGCACCCGGGACCAGCGCCCGCAGGCGCGCGGGGTCGATGGCGTGCACGACGCGGCCGGCCTTGCCGGTCATGGTCTCGGCCCCCAGCATGGCGTTGAGGATGGCTTCGTCCACCGCTTCGACCGTCGCCAGGAACAGGGCGTCCATGTCGTCATTGCTGACGGCCTCGAGACGCAGGCGCGGCGGCTCGGGCAGTGCGCCCTGGTCGTTGGCGGTGGAGAAGGCCAGGAAGATATCGCCCGAATTGTTGCCCGAGGGCGTGCCCCCGCGCCCCATGCCGATCGCGATGCGCCGGGCGATACGCTGCAACTGCACGGGCAGCAGGGGGGCGTCGGTCGCGATGATGGCGATGAGCGAACCGCGCTCGGAGGGAAACAGCGTGTGTTCCGGCATGGCGGGACCGACCGGCGCCCCGCAGACGGTCAGCCAGGGGCGGCGGCCGTGATTGGCCTGCACCAGCGCGCCCAGCGTGTAGGTGCCGATCCGCGTCGACACCAGGCGCGACGCGGTGCCGCTGCCGCCCTTGAATTCATAGGCGATCATGCCGGTGCCGCCGCCGACATTGCCCTCGGCCACCGGGCCGCCGGAGGCGCCGTCGATCGCGGCCAGCACGTGGTCTTCGGTCACGTGCTGGCCGGCGATGTCGTTCAGCCAGCCGTCGAATGTCTCGCCCACCACCGGCAGCGGCCAGAAACTCTCGCCCACCATGTCGGGGAAGCGCCGCGCCAGCCAGCGCACGATGGCATGGTGCGCGATGCCCAGCGAACAGGTGTTGGTGATGGCGATCGGCCCGGTCAGACAGCCAGCCTCGCGGATCCAGTGGCAGCCGGTCAATTCGCCATTGCCGTTCATGGAAAACGCGCCGGCCCAGACCGGGTGCAGCAGGTCGGGCTTCGGCCGGGGCAGCAGGACAGTCACGCCGGTGCGGATCGCCGCGCCGTTCGGCGCCTCGCCGATCAGGGTCGTGTGCCCGACCGTGACGCCGGGAATGTCGGTGATCGCGTTCAGCGGTCCGGGCGTGCCCGGCATC
>NZ_JABXXP010000792.1 GCF_013376155.1 Nguyenibacter vanlangensis | reverse complement strand
ACCAGGTTGGCCTGCGCGTGGGCCGCCTTGACCAGCGACGACTTGCCCATGCCGCGCGCGCCCCACAGCATGGCGTTGTTCGCCGGCAGGCCGCGCGCGAAATGCAGCGTATTGTCCAGGATCAGCCTGCGTTGCGCCTCGACCCCCTGCAGCAGGTCGATGGCGACGTGCGCCACCTGCGCGACCGGGGCCAGGCAGCCCCGCTCGGGGTGCCAGACGAAGGCGTCGGCGCTATCCAGGCCCGCCAGGGTCGCCGGCGCGGGAGAGAGCCGTTCCAGCGCCGAGGCGATCCGGTCCAGAAGCGAAAGCAGGGCAGGGTCCATCGAGGCTGACTTCCATATGATCGGACGATCGGCGGCCCCGCTTTGCACGGGCGGCGAACCGACGCCTTGACGGGAGACGGGCGAAAACTATGGTCCAGTGCCGCAGCCCGCAACCCAATAATGACGGCCGGAATCACACGACATGACCCTTCTCTCCGACTTTCTGATCACGCCGGCCCATGCCCAGACGGCCGGCGGCGAGGGCGGATTCCTCAGCGCGGGCGGATTGATGAGCATCCTGCCCTATGTCGCGATGTTCGTTATATTTTATTTTATCCTGATCCGTCCCCAGCAGCAGAAGCAGAAGCAGTTGCGCAGCCAGCTCGCCGCGCTGCGCCGTGGCGACCGGGTGCTGACGGCCGGGGGAATCATCGCCGTGGTGCAGAAGGTGCGCGAGGATTCGAACGAGATCGAAGTCGAGATCGCCCCGAACGTGCGGGTGACCGTCCTGCGCGAGACCATCAGCTCGGTCGTTACCAGCGCGTCCAAGCCGGCCAATGATACCGGCGCCAAGGCGGGCTGACCGCACGCGCCATTTCCCGAGAAGTTGAAGACCCCCGGCGGCCGGTCCCCTGACCCGGCTGCCGGGGGTCTTTGCGTTTCGGCCCCGGGAAACCGCCGTTTCGTCTGGTTTGCGTCGCGGTTTCCCATAATGTGGGTAAGTGTCTCATATATTGAATTATCGCCGTGTCGGGCTTAATCCGATGGGACAAGGGGGATGCGATGGCCGATGGGAATGCCAGAATTGCCGATGCCGGCGTCGTCGATGCCAGAGTCGCTGATGCCGGAGTCGTCGATGCCAGGAGTGTCGCGGCAACCGGCACGCAGGCGCTGGAACGCGGGATTGCGGTGATCGACGCCGTGGCCGCCGGGCGCCGGACCCTGGCCG
>NZ_JABXXP010000791.1 GCF_013376155.1 Nguyenibacter vanlangensis | reverse complement strand
CGTCGGACATCAGCCAGAGACTGCCGTCCGGCCGGTTGCTGAAGGCGACGCGGCCCCCCGACACGGCATAGGCGCCGCCGCCATATTCATGGACCCGCGTGCCGACATCGAAGGGCGCCTGGGTGACGTCGCGCATGCCGTCTCGTTCGGTCCAGCGGACCAGGACGGTGCGGCCGGCTTCGGCGGGGCGGCTTTCCAGCCAATAGACCGCGTCGCCGTCGGTCTGCAGCTCGGACAGGCCGAGCGTCCGGCCCGCCACCAGGTCCGGCGTGATGCGGGAGGGCCAGGTGCCGTAGGATAAAATCTCGGGGGTGGATCCGGTGCCGGCGTGGGGGTCGGTCATGCGGGGGGTCCTGCTTTGGGGGCGCCGTCCCGTCCTATTGACTTGACACGGCGTTGGCCAGACGGTTCCTCAGCCTCTTCGCGCAACAGGACAGGTCCAATCCGCTGGTTCATCAGTTCGAATCCCTCGTCATGCAATATGGGTACGGCGTCATCGGCGTCGTCGTCATGTTCGAGAGCATGGGCCTGCCGCTGCCGGCCGAAACCCTGATCATCTCCTCGGCGCTCTATTGCGCGGCAACCCATCGGTTGGATATCGGCTGGGTGGCGGTGGCGGCGATCGCCGGCGCCATCATGGGCGACAATTTCGGCTATCTGATCGGGCGGAGCTTCGGCTTCCGCCTGCTGGAGCGGCACGGCGCCAAGGTCTGCCTGACGCCGCGCCGGCTGCTGCTGGGGCGCTACCTGTTCCGCCGCCATGGCGGCAAGGTGGTGTTCTTCGGCCGCTTCATCGCCATCCTGCGCGTCTTCGCGGCCCTGCTGGCGGGGGCGAACCGCATGCCGTGGCATACGTTCCTGTTTTACAATGCCATGGGCGGAATCGGCTGGGCCGGCGGTTATGCGTTCGGTACCTATTATCTGGGCCACCAGGTGTTGAACATCTCGGGCCCGGTCGGGCTGACCCTGGGGGCGATCGCGCTGCTGGTCATCGGAAGCGGCTTCGTCTTCCTGAAACGCAACGAAGTGCGCCTGACCGAGGAAGCCACGAAGGCGGCCGAGCGGGAGCAGCACAGCAGCGCGCACCACAGGGACCGGCAGCATGCGGGTCGGCACCGTGAGGGGGAGCAGGCATGATGGCCGTGCCGGCGAAATGGACGATCGCGCGCGCCCCGGACCTGACCGGGCGGGTCGCCGTGGTGACGGGGGCGAGC
>NZ_JABXXP010000790.1 GCF_013376155.1 Nguyenibacter vanlangensis | reverse complement strand
GGTCGCGGGTACCATGCTGGGCGGCGCGGCGGCCTGTGGCGGGCTGGCGCCGGCGGCACGGGCCGATGAGAGCGGGGTGATCCGTCCGGACACGCAGCAGGCCCTGCCGAACTTCGTCAGCCTGGTGAAGCAGGTCAAGCCGGCCGTGGTGTCCATCACCGCCAACCTGCGCGCCGACGCCGTCGAGGATGAGGAAGGCGGGGCCCAGGGGCAGCAGCAGATGCCCTTCCCGTTCCCCTTCCCGTTCCAGATGATGCCGCAGCAGCCCCAGCGCCGCACGATCGAGGCGCGGGGATCGGGCTTCATCATTTCCGCGGACGGCTACGTCGTCACCAACAACCACGTGGTCAAGGGCGCGACCAAGGTGACGGTGACGCTGGATGACGGCACCGCCCTGCCGGCCAAGATCGTCGGCCGCGATCCCAAGACCGACCTGGCGCTGCTGAAGGTGACGACGCAGAGCAAGCTGCGCTTCATCGAGCTGGGCGAGTCCGACAAGGTCGAGCCGGGCGAGTGGGTGATCGCCGTCGGCAATCCCTACGGGCTGGGCGGCACGGTGACCGCCGGCATCGTCTCGGCGCGGGGGCGCGATATCGGCGACGGGCCGTACGATTCCTTCATCCAGGTCGACGCGCCGATCAATCGCGGCAATTCGGGCGGTCCGCTGATCACCCAGGACGGCAAGGTCGTGGGGGTGAACACCGCCATCCTGTCGCCCGGCGGCGGTGGATCGATCGGTATCGGCTTCGCCATCCCGTCGGACGTGGTGAAGAACGTCGTCTACCAGCTTGAGAAGACGGGCCATGTCACCCGCGGCTATCTGGGCGTGGTGGCGCAGTTGATCACCCCGGCGATGGCCAAGGCGCTGGGGCTGAAGCCCGCGGCGCCGGGCGTGCCGCCCAGCGGGGCGCTGGTGGCCAGCGTCAGCAACGGCAGCCCGGCGGAAAAGGCCGGGATCAAGGCCGGCGACGTGATCACCACCCTGAACGGCCAGAAGGTGGACAGCCCGCACGACCTGGCGGTCAAGGTCGCCTCGATCACGCCGGGCACCAAGGCGACGCTGGGGTTCCTGCGCAACAATGCCGAGCAGACCGCGACGGTGACCATCGCCAACCTGTCCGGCGCGCAGACGCCCGACGGCGCGATGGGCGAGAAGAACGAGGGCGGCCCGCGCCTGGGCGTGTCGCTGTCGCCGCTGACGCCCGACCTGCGCCAGCAGCTCG
>NZ_JABXXP010000789.1 GCF_013376155.1 Nguyenibacter vanlangensis | reverse complement strand
GCCAGCCACCCGGCCGATCCGGCCAGCGGAAAGATCGGCTTGCTGCACGCGGCCAGCCCATAGCCGATCGCGGCCGGCAGCTTGCGCCGTCCCAGCCGGTCGCTCAACACGCCCGAGGCGATCCGGGTCAGCGACGCCGTCGCCTCGCCGGCCCCTTCGATCAGCCCGATCGTCAGCCCGGACAGGCCCAGGACGTTCAGCATATAGACGGGCAACAGCGCATGGATCATCTCGGACGAGACATCCATCAGCATCGACACGATCCCCAGCGTCCAGACCCCGCGCGGAACGGCATGCCAGCCCGAACGCGGCGCATTCTCCGACATCGCTCACCCTCCCGGGGCCGGAACGCCGCTCCCCCAGGCGCGTTCGCCGGTCAGGCGCGCGATTCAAGCACAGGCCGGTCCAGAATCCACTGGTCCAGAATCCGCTGACGCAGATACAGAAACAGCGGCAGCCCCGGCGACACGCCCACCCCCAGCGTGGCCGGCAGCACGATCCACCACCCGCGCATTCCCAGCCGCCGGGCCTCCAGCCGCGCGAACAGCAGAAACGCGACGGCGGACACCACCACGTCGCGCACGAAGAACCGGCTGATCGGATTGGCCGCCATGTCGCGGACGAACAGCGCCGGCGCCAGGCCATGCGCGCCCAGCCACGGCACGAAGGCCGCATAAGGCAGGACCAGGCCCACGATGCACAGGGCAAGATAGAGATGGCGCGGCGTCATCACGATGATCCTTCTGATGGGCCGTCCAACAGGCCGCCCGACCGGGGGTCAGACCAGTTGCAGCCAGGATGCGGCAGGCGCCGCGCGCCGCCACGCGCCGAACCGGGCGCAGATCCGGTACAGCACCGGCAGCGCCGCCAGCCAGACGCCCAGACCCACGGCGTAATGCGTGCCATGGCGGAAAAACAGCGCCCCGATCACCGCAAACAGCCACAGATGCACGACATAGAAGACCAGCGGCGCCCGGCCGAACACGCGCAGCACACGCGGCAGAACGGCATCCCGCGTCGCCGACAGTCGGGAAAACAGGTGAAACAGACACAAATTTCCGCCAAGCATCGACAGGACATAGACCAGGGAGGGCGGATATTTGATCAGGTTGACGAACTCCCGCCACGACGCGTCGCGCGGCGGACGGATCGACCCGATGCCGCTCCAGCGCAGCGCCACCGCAACCCCGATGCAGGCCATCCCGGCGATCAGCGCGGCCCGTAC
>NZ_JABXXP010000788.1 GCF_013376155.1 Nguyenibacter vanlangensis | reverse complement strand
CGCACCGTGCCGAACAGGCGGCGCGCGGTGGACTCGCTGACGGCCACGCGGTCGGGGGCGGCCAGCGCGTCCCCCGCCGTGCCGTCGCGCAGAGCGAGGGAAAAGACGTCGAGGAAGCCGGGATCGACGAAATCGACCGGGATCGTCACCGGATCGCCGTGGCCGGTATCGATGGCCGCTCTGCGTGGGGCCAGCCGGGTCGCGGCGCGGATCTGCGGAAAATCGGTGCGCAGCGGATCGAAGGCCATGAAGCTGACTTCCGGGGCATGTATCAGCGTGCGGCCGGGCAGGTTCCAGATTCCGTCCAGCCGATAGATGTCTGCGGCGTCCGGTACGGTGCGATCGAACCCGTACTCGTATCGCGCCACCAGCGAAAGTACCAGGAACACCGCAATTCCCAGGCCCAGCCCGGCGATGTTCAGGGCGACATAGAGCCGGTGCCGCAGCGTGGAGCGGTAGAAGGCGACCAGGGCATTGGCGATCAGCATGATCGGGGACCTTCGCGGAACGGGTGGAGACGGGGATCAGTCATGGCGCAGGGCGCGGGCGGGTTCGGCGCGGGCGACGCGGATGGTCTGGCCCAGCACGGTCGCGGCCGCGAGCGCCACGGCGCCCAGCGTGACGGCGAAGAAATAGAGCGGGGAGAGCGCGATGCGCTGGTCGAAGCCGGCCAGCCAGGCCCGCATGGCCAACCAGGCGACGGGCCAGGCGACCAGTGCCGAAACTGCGACCGGCCGGATGAACTGGACCAGCAGCAGGCGCAGCACGTCGGCGGTGCCGGCGCCCAGCGTCTTGCGGATGCCGATCTCGCCCAGCCGCCGCGTGGCGTTGAAGGCGGAAAGTCCGTACAGGCCCAGGCAGGATATGGCGATGGCGACGACGGCGCCGGCGGTGAAGAGCTGCCCGCGCCGCTGGTCCGGCTGATAGAAACGTGCCAGACGGTCGTCGGCCGAGGCAGCATCGAACTGGATATCGGGCACAAGCTGGCGCCAGCTACGCGCCAGGGCCGCCAGCATCGCGCGTTCGGTGGAGCCGGCGAAGCGGATGGCGGCGCTGGACCCGCCGATGATGCCGGGCTGATAATAATAAAGTTGCGGCTCCACCGGGCTGGTGCCGGACCCGAAGCGGGCATCCGCGACGACGCCTATGATCGTGCGCGGCGCGGTCCCGGTCCTGAGCTGCGCCGTGACGGGCCGGCCGATCGCGGCGTCCGGCGAGGCGAAGCCCAG
>NZ_JABXXP010000787.1 GCF_013376155.1 Nguyenibacter vanlangensis | reverse complement strand
GGCCGCAATGCCAGCTTCGCGGCGGTGGGCAACGCGATCGCCGCCGGCCTGATGGGGGCGGTGGGCTACTGGGTGTCGCCCCAGGCCACGTTCTTCCTCGGCGCCGCCCTGGCGGTGCCGGGATTGCTGGCGCTGATGATGATCGAGCGCACCGAGCCCGCGGCCTCGGTCAACACGGCGGCCCTGGCCGAGGGGGAGCGCGCCCCGCGCGAGATGGGACGGGTCTGGGATCTGCTGCGGGACAGGCGGCTGTTCTCGTTCGCCGTCTGCGTCGCGTTCTTCCATCTTTCCAACGCCGGCATCCTGTCGCTGGCGGCCGGGCAGGTGACGAAGGATGCGGGCAATATCGCCGAAATCGTCATCGCCGCGTGCATCCTGCTGCCGCAACTGGTCGGCGCCGTCCTGTCGCCGCATGTCGGCCGGCTGGCCGAGACGATCGGCCGCCGCCCGGTGATGCTGGTCACTTTCGCGGCCCTGCCGTTGCGCGCCGCCCTGCTGGCCACGACGACCAATCCCTATCTGATCGTGGCGATTCAGCTCCTGGACGGGATCAGTTCGGCGTCGTTCGGGGTCATGATGCCGCTGGTCGCCGCCGACCTGACGCGGGTCAGCGGGCGGTTCAATCTGTGCATGGGCATCCTGGGCCTGGCCATGGGGGCGGGGGCCAGTTTCTCGACCACCCTGGCCGGCACCGTCGCCGACCGTTCGCCGCCGCTGGCGTTCGTGCTGCTGGCGGCGGCGGGGCTGGTCTGCGTGCTGCTGGTCTGGCTGCTGATGGGCGACACCAGGCGCCGGAACGGGGCGCCGGCCGCGTCGCTCAGCGATCCAGCCAGGCGGGAACCGGCAGGTTCCGTTCCCGCAGGAAGGACGGATTGAACAGCTTGGACTGATAGCGGCTGCCGCCGTCCGCCAGGATGGTGACGATCCGGTGGCCCGGGCCGAGGCGCCGCGCCACCCGGATCGCCGCGGCGACATTGATGCCGGACGATCCGCCGACCGACAGGCCCTCATGGATCAGCAGGTCGTAGATCAGGTCCAGGGCCTCGGGGTCGGGCACGCGCTCGGCGTCGTCGATGGCGATGCCGTCCAGGTTGGCGGTCACCCGCGACTGGCCGATCCCTTCGGTGATGGAATTGCCGGCGATGCCCAGGTCGTTGGCCTTCACCCAGCCGTACAGGCCCGATCCCTCGGGGTCGGCCAGGACGATTTGCGGCCGCGCGCGCCCTGCGG
>NZ_JABXXP010000786.1 GCF_013376155.1 Nguyenibacter vanlangensis | reverse complement strand
GGGCGCGCAGCAGGGTGGACTTGCCGCTGCCGTTGGGGCCGAGCAGGGCCGAAACGCGCCCGGCGGGCAGCGGGCCGAGCGACAGGTCTTGCAGCACCGTCCGCCGGCCATAGCGGACCGTGACATTGCGGGCGCACAGGTCGCCGGCCCGGTCGGGGCCGGTCACGACGCCACCTGCCGCCGCAGCACGATGGCCAGAAAGAAGGGAATGCCCACCAGGGCGGTGACGATGCCCACCGGCACCACCACGCCCGGCAGCACGTTGCGCGCGGCGATCGACGAGAGCGACATGATCAGGCACCCGACCAGGACGCTGCCCGGCAGGTAGAAGCGATGGTCCTCGCCCAGCAGGCGGCGGGCGATATGCGGAGCGATCAGCCCGACGAAGCCGATCGTGCCGACGAAGGAGACGGCCAGGGCCGACAGGACGCTGATGCGCAGCAGGGCGGCGACGCGCAGCCGGCGGACATCGACGCCGAAGCTGGCAGCCCGTTCCTCGCCCATGCGCAGGGCGGTCAGCGCCCATGCCGCGCGGAAGGACAGCGGCAGGATGACCGCGCAGGCGCCCGCCAGGATCGCGAGCTTGCCCCAGTTGGCGCGGGTCAGGCTGCCCATGGTCCAGAAGACCAG
Source organism: Nguyenibacter vanlangensis (assembly GCF_013376155.1). Classification (GTDB taxonomy): domain Bacteria; phylum Pseudomonadota; class Alphaproteobacteria; order Acetobacterales; family Acetobacteraceae; genus Gluconacetobacter; species Gluconacetobacter vanlangensis. The sequence goes on along the minus strand of NZ_JABXXP010000786.1, from coordinate 600 downwards.
GTCCTGCAGCGCGTCCTCGCTGGCCACGAACTGCACCAGCGAGACCAAAGCGTGGAAGGTGAAGACCAGCGCGATGCCGAACAGCACCACCGTGCTGGTCGAGGCATCGCGCAGGCGCGAGACGAGGTCGAGCAGGAAGGCCGAGCCGACGGCGAAGGCGAAGGCGTCGGCCGAGACCACCCAGTCGGCCGGGACGCCCGGGATGCGCCATTGCAGGACGATGGCCAGCGACGCCCCGAACGCGGCGGCGGCCGAGACGCCCAGCGTGAAGGGACTGGCCAGCGGGTTGTTCAGGATCGTCTGCATTTCCGCGCCCGACAGGCCGAGCGCGGCGCCGACGCAGACCGCCATCAGCGCATAGGGCAGACGGATCTGCCAGACGATCACGCTCTGCCCCACAGGTCCGTCATGCGGATGCAGCAGGATATGCAGCAGGGTCGCGGGCGACAGGCCCGCCGGCCCGAGCGCGAAATCCAGCAGCATGGACAGCAGGATCAACACCGCCAGGACCAGCAGCACCAGCCCCCGCCGGCGCAGCAGCCGGCGATAGGATTGCCGGACCAGCCCCGCCTGCCGCGCGGAGGACATGGCGGCGCCCAC
>NZ_JABXXP010000785.1 GCF_013376155.1 Nguyenibacter vanlangensis | reverse complement strand
CCCGTCGCGCGCGGCCCGCTCCAGCCGCGCCAGCGCGTGATGCGCCGCATTGGGCGCCGCCCGCATCACCTCCGCCCTGCGGTCGTTATAGAAACCGTTCACCAGCAGCGGGTCGCGGCGAAAGGCCGCCGGCGTGCAGACCTCCGCGATGTCGTAACGGCTCCAGACCCCGTCGCCGTCGCGAAATGTGTGCAGGCCGGACTCTTGGCTGATCCCGGCGCCCGTCAGGACGACGATGTTGCGCATGCTCCCGCCTCGCGTCACGCATCGAATGATGGAAAGGACAGAGATGGGCGCGATCATGCCCGAATGCCACTCTTATTGCGCGTCGCCTATTGCGCTTCATCGATTCCCGCATGGGTCCGCGGGGCGAAGGTCCAGCCGGCGCCATAACGCTGCGGCAGCAGGATCAGCCATCCGCCGCCCGATTCATTCCAGCCGGGCGATATCGGCTTCCCTCCGTCGCGCAGCCTCGCCACCTCCGCGGGCGAGACATTGGCCGGCGCATCGTTGCCCCAGCCGGTACGGATGAAGTTCACCACGTCGGCGATCTGCTGCGGCGACAGAGTCGCGCCATAGGCGGGCATGGCCACCGCCGACGGCGCCCGGTCGGTCGGCGGCAGCACCCCGCCATTGGTCACGACATTGACCACCGATGTCGGATCGTCGGTCACCACCACCGGGTTGCCGGCCAGCGGCGGGAACAGCCGCGGAATGCCGGCGCCGTCGACGCTGTGGCAGACGGCGCATTCGCGCAGATAGATTTCCGCCCCCGCCACGCCCGCGATCTTGCCTTCGTCCAGCATCTCGGCGGTCGAGGGGTCATAGACGTAATCGCCCCGCGCCGGGGGGACTGCCGGCAGGCTCTTCAGGTATCTGGCGATCGCCCGCAGATCGCCGTCGGTGAAATATCGCGTGCTCCAGGCCAGCACATCGGCCATGCCGCCGAAGACCGCGGCATGATCGGTCCGCCCCGATTTCAGGAAATAATACAGATCTTCCTCGGACCAGCGTCCCAACCCAAGGACCGGATCGCTGCGCAGGCTGGGCGCCACCCAGTTGTCGATCGGCGCGCCGCCCGACAGATAGGCCGCGCCGTCGCGCGCATCCAGCGCCACCTCCTCCATCGCGAAGCCGCGCGGCGTATGGCAGGCGCCGCAATGACCCGGACCGGTCACCAGATATTCCCCCCGCGCCACCACCGGGTCCTCGCCGGGGGCCGGCACGAAGGCG
>NZ_JABXXP010000784.1 GCF_013376155.1 Nguyenibacter vanlangensis | reverse complement strand
CCTCGCGCGTCACGGTGGACGATCCGGTGGCGGCCTGTGCCGAGCATAACGCGGCGCTGCACCGGCGCGCGGACTGGCTCAATGCGCGGCGCTTCGCGGGGCTGCATTTCACCGGCCCCGGCACCGACCTCACGGTCGGGCTGGCCGACGGCCATCTCTGGGCCGGCGGCTCCGAACCGGCGCAGAACGGCATCGTCTGCAACCCCAACATCCCGACCGAGGAAGTCTTCACCACCCCGCACGCGCTGCGGGTCGACGGCCATGTCCGCGCCACCAAGCCGCTCTTCCACCAGGGCACGCTGATCGACGGCATCGCCGTGCGGTTCGAAGGCGGCCGGATCGTCCAGGCCCAGGCCATCCAGGGCCTGGCGGTGCTGGAACGCATCCTGGCCACCGACGACGGCGCCCGCCGCCTCGGCGAGGTCGCGCTGGTGCCCCATTCCTCGCCGATTTCGCAAAGCGGCGTGCTGTTCCGCAACACGCTGTTCGACGAAAACGCATCCAGCCACATCGCGCTCGGACAGGCTTATACCAAGTGCATGCTGGATACCGACGGCCAGACGCCGGAACAGCTCGCGGCCCGCGGCGCCAACAGCAGCTTCATCCATATCGACTGGATGATCGGCTCGGCCGAAATCGATGTGACCGCCATCACCCGCGATGGCGGACGCGAACCCCTGATGAAACACGGCGAATGGGTCAACACGCCATGAAAAGACACGTACCGTTCCTCGCGGCCGCCCTGGCCGCCACGATCCCCGCCGCCGCGATGGCCCAGATGGGGGGACAGCAGATGGGGGGCCAGCAGATGGGCCCCCAGCAGACGGCTCCCCAGCAAATGCCGCCCCAGCCGACCGCCGCCCAGCAGGCCGCCTTCCAGCGCGACATGCAGGCGGCCGCGCGATACCCCCTGCCCGCCGACTTCCTGCCGCGCATGACCGACACGATCCGCGCGATCCAGGCCGCCGGCATCAACCCGCCGAACGCCCCCAACCTGTCGCTGGACGAGACGATCGCGCGCACCGCCGCCATCCCGGGCCTGCAGCCCATCCTGTCCGCGCACGGCTTCACCCCGCGCGACTTCGTGCTGGGCATCACCGCCTTCGGCCTGACCCAGGCCCTGATCCAGCAGCCCCCGCCGCCCGAAGCCCACGCCCCCCCCCCCAACCCGGCCCACGTCGCGCTGATCCGCAACAACCCCCAGCAGGCCCAGGCCCTGATGCAGGCCATGGGC
>NZ_JABXXP010000783.1 GCF_013376155.1 Nguyenibacter vanlangensis | reverse complement strand
CCCGCCGCGCTGCCGCGTCGGCCGGCGGCAGGCCGGCGCAGGCATGCCGCAGCGCGTCCATGTCGGAAAAGGCCAGGGGGTCGGGAAAGGCCGGGGGATCGGAAAAGGGGCGTGCCATGGCACCGTTTGTGTGGCGTTATGCGCGCTGATGCAAGGCGCGCGTCGCGGAGGAGACATGGAACCGGCAGGCCGCGAAGAGCCACCAGGACAGGGTGCGGGCCAAGGGACAGGCCAAGGGGAGAGCCCGGCAGCGGACCAGGCGGGGACCATCCTGGTGCTCGGCGGCGTCCGTTCGGGCAAGAGCCGTCATGCCGAGGCCCTGGTCACCGCCGGCCCGCCGCCCTGGCGCTATATCGCGACCGGCCGGGCCTGGGACGATGAAATGCGCCGGCGCATCGCCCGGCATCGCGCCGACCGGATTGCCGGATGGCAGACGGTCGAGGAGCCGCTGGCGCTTCCCGCCGCGCTGGATGACGCCGGAACCCTGCCCGTTCTGGTCGATTGCCTGACCTTGTGGCTGACCAACCTGCTGCTCGAAGACCGCGACATCCCGGCAGCCACCGACGCGCTGCTCCGGGCCCTGCGCCGCCGCCCGGCCCCGACCGTCCTGGTCGGGAACGAGGTCGGGCTGGGCATCGTGCCCGAAACGCCGCTCGGCCGTCGCTTCAGGGACGAAGCCGGCTGGCTGCACCAGGCGATTGCCCGCCAGGCCGGGCGCGTCGTCCTGATGGTCGCGGGCCTGCCCTTGACGGTAAAGGACCGGCAATAGCGTCGCCGCCGGTCATGCCGCGGGGGCTCGCGGCGGGCGCGCCCAGGGCGCGGTCGTGAAACGACCGGCCAGATAGTCCAGAAGCAGCGACACCCGCGCCGGGCGCATCTGCCCGGGCGGCGTCACCAGATGGATCGCGATCGGCGTGACCTGCCATTCCGGCAGCACATTGACCAGGCGTCCCGCCATCAGCTCGTCCCAGACCATGAATTCCGGCATCAGGCTGACGCCCAATCCCGCCAGCAGGAACGGCAGGAACGCCTCGGCATTGTTCGCGTGCAGCCGTCCGGATTGCACGATGGTGTAATCGCCGTCCTGCGCATGATGAAACCGGATCTGCCCCGGCGCCGCGGTATTGGTATAGATAAACCCCGGCATCTGCTCCAATTCTCGCGGATGGCGCGGCTCGCCCGTGCGCTGCAGGAAGGCGGGCGATGCGACCAGCGGCAGCCGCACCGCGCACAGGCGCCG
>NZ_JABXXP010000782.1 GCF_013376155.1 Nguyenibacter vanlangensis | reverse complement strand
CTGGCCGCGATCGGGCGGCTGACGCGGCATCAGGTCCGTTTCGCGCTGGTGCTGGTCGGGGCGGGCTGGGGCGTGTTGCGCGAAACCCTGCGGCCTTATACCTGGCGCCGGACGGTCCGGCAGGAATTCCGGCTGTGCCTGCGCCAGGTCGTGGGCGGCGGTTTTCTGAGCGTGCTGGTGACCGCGACCCTGGCCGGCCTGACCGTGGTGTCGCAGGCGGCGTACTGGCTGGGGTTCGCTGGCATGGCGCAGATGACGGGATCGATCCTGGTGTCGGTCCTGGTGCGCGAGATCGCACCGGTGCTGGTGGGCGTCATCCTGCTGGGGCGCAGCGGCATGCTGAGCCTGACGGAAATCGGCATGCTGACCCTCGGCGGGCAGATCCGCGCCATGGAGGCCCAGGGCCTGGACCCGTTCCTGCTGCTGGTCCTGCCGCGCACCTTCGCCTTTACAGTGGGCGGGTTCACGCTGGGCATCATCTTCGCGACCGTGTCATTGCTGATGGGGTTCATCGTCACCCACACGGCGGGCGTGATCAGTACGTCGGTCTGGACCTTCTTCTCGAACGTGCTGAGGGCGATGTCGGCCTGGGATTTCCTGATCATTCCGCTGAAATTCGTCCTGGTCGGCTATTGCATCGGGCTGGGGTCCTGTCTGACCGGGCTGCTGGTCGACCGGGACGATACGATCGCCACCCTGATGCCGCGCGGCTTCGCCCGGGGGATATTGCTGGTGCTGGGGGTCAATATCGTGTTCAGCCTGGGGTTCTGAGCGATGGCGAGCCGTGGCCCGATGCTGGAACTTCGTGCGGCGCGACCCTCGTTCGAGGAAAGCGGCATGGCGCCGGTGCCGATCGACTTGCGGCTGATGCCGGGCGATTGCGCCGTCATCGAATGCCGCGATCCCGGGCGCGCCACCCTTTTTGCCGATCTGTGCTCGGGCATGGTGAATCTGACGGCGGGTTCGGTCCGCTTCATGGGGCTGGACTGGCGCGAGCTGGGCGACCGGCAGGCCAATGCGCTGCGCGGGCGGATCGGGCGGATCACGCAGCGCGCATCCTGGCTGGACCTGTTCGGCACGCACTTGAACATCATGCTGCCGCAACTGCATCATACGCGCCGTCCGGCGAGGGAACTGGTCGAGGCGTCGATCGCGCTGGGTCATGCGTTCGGCTTGCCGGGCATGCCGCTTTCCGGCCCGGGGCGGCTGTCGGCGGCCGACCTGGCGCGCGCGGCCTGCG
>NZ_JABXXP010000781.1 GCF_013376155.1 Nguyenibacter vanlangensis | reverse complement strand
CGATCGCATCGCCCACCGCGCGGATCGTCGCCTCGGGATCGCGCTGGGCGCCGCCCAGCGGCTCGGGGATGATGCGATCGATCAGGCCCAGTTGCAGCAGGTCCTGCGCCGTCAGCTTCAACGCGTCGGCGGCGCTGGTGGCCTGCTTGGGATCGCGCCAGAGGATCGAGGCGCAGGCCTCGGGCGAGATCACGGAATAGATCGCGTGCTCCAGCATCATCACCCGGTCGCCCGCGCCCAGCGCCACGGCGCCGCCCGAACCGCCCTCGCCGATCACGGTGGCGATCACCGGCACCGGCGCGGCCAGGCAGAGATCGATCGACCGCGCGATCGCCTCGGCCTGGCCACGGGCCTCGGCATCGATTCCCGGCCAGGCGCCCGCCGTATCGATAAAGGTCAGGATCGGCATGTCGAACCGCCCCGCCAGGTCCATCAGGCGCTGCGCCTTGCGATAGCCCTCGGGCCGCGCCATGCCGAAATTATGCTCCAGCCTGGTATCCAGGTCCGCGCCGCGCTCGGTGCCGATCACCACGACCGGACGGCCCTGGAAACGCCCGAGCCCGCCGACCACGGCCTTGTCCTCGGCGAACAGCCGGTCGCCGGCCAGCGGGGTGAAGTCCTCGATCAGCGTGCCGATGTAATCGACCGCGTGCGGACGCTGCGCATGCCGGGCCACCTGCACCTTCTGCCACGGGGTCAGCTTGGCATAGGCCGCGCGCAACTGCTTGTCCGCCTTGTCCGTCAGGCGGGCGATCTCCTCGGCGAGGTTGATGCCGTCGGGACCGGACATCTTGCGAAGCTCGTCGATCTTGTCCTCAAGCTCGGCGACGGGTTTTTCGAAATCTAGAAACTGGCGCATGCCGTGCGGATAGCACAGCCACGAATCCTGCCAAGCTTATTCCGGCGGAAAACCGCGTCCGATCCCCTTTTCCCCCCTTCCCGCCGCCCGGGCCAGGGGATGGGATTCGACCGCCTGGCGCAGGCGCTCGGCCAGCACGTGGGTATAGATCTGCGTGGTCGCGATGTCCGCATGGCCCAGCAGGACCTGCAACGCCCGCAGATCCGCCCCGCGCGCCAGCATATGGGTCGCGAAGGAATGGCGCAGCACGTGCGGCGACACGCGCGCCGGGTCCAGGCCGGCACGCAGCGCGACCTCGCGCAGAATCCCGTCGAATCCCTGGCGGGTCAGGGGCGTCCCGGGCGTGCGGCCCGGAAACAGATAGGGACTGCGCAGGTCCCGG
>NZ_JABXXP010000780.1 GCF_013376155.1 Nguyenibacter vanlangensis | reverse complement strand
CGCCCTGGCCGACCTGGCGCGGCAGGCCGGCCAGGCCGGGGCCGACGCCCTGGCCGTCAGCCCGGTGCACGCCATGTTCACCGCCCGCCCCGATCAGTACAGCCCCTATTCGCCCTCCAGCCGCCTGTTCCTCAACGTGCTGCTGGCCGACATGCGCTGCTGGTTCACCGCCCATGACATCGGCCAGGTGCTGCGCCGCCTGCATGTCGCGCCCTCGGCCGTCCTGGCGCTGGAAAACGCGCCGCTGATCGACTGGCCGCAGGCTTCGGCGCTGCGCCTGCAGGTGCTGCGCGGCCTGTATGACGATTATATCCGCCCCGCCCCCCCGGCCGAGATGACGGATTTCGTCGCCGCCCAGGGGCGCAAGCTGCATCTGCACGCGGTGTTCGAAACCATCCACGCCCAGCAAGTGCGGCGCGGGCCGCGCGGCGGCAACTGGCGGATCTGGCCCACCGCCCTCCGCAATCCCGGCAACCCCGAGGTCGCGCGCATCGCCGCCGAACGCCGGAACGATGTCGGCTTCCACCTCTTCCTGCAATGGCTGGCCGCCCGCAGCCTGGACCATGCTGGCGCCGCCGCCCGCCAGGCCGGCATGCGGATCGGGCTGATCGCCGACCTGGCCGTCGGCACCGACCCGACCGGCAGCCAATGCTGGTCGGACCAGGACGATTTCCTGATCGGCGCCTCGGTCGGCGCCCCGCCCGACCCGCTCGGCCCGCTGGGGCAGAACTGGGGGCTGACCACCTTTTCGCCCGGCGCGCTGCGCACGCACGGCTACCGCGCCTTCATCGACACGCTGCGCGCCACGCTGGCGCGCCAGGGCGGGGTACGGATCGACCATGTGATGGGGCTCGAACGGCTCTGGATCATCCCCGAGGGCGCATCGGCCACCGACGGCGCCTATCTCGCCTTTCCCCGCCAGGACCTGATGCGGCTGGTGGCCCTGGAATCGGCCCGCCACGGCGCCATCGTGATCGGCGAGGATCTGGGCACCGTCTCGCCCGGCTTTCGCGGGTACGCGGCGCGGCGCGCGATCCTGGGCATGAACGTGCTGTGGTTCCAGCGCGGCGCGGACGGCGCCTTCCTCCCGCCGGAGAAATGGGGCCGCAACGCGGTGGCCATGACCACCACGCACGACCTGCCCACCGTCGCCGGCTGGTGGCAGGGCACCGACATCGCCTGGCGCAGGGCCCTGCGCCAGTTGCCCAGGGATACACGGGCCGATGATGTCCAGGCCGCCCGCGCCC
>NZ_JABXXP010000779.1 GCF_013376155.1 Nguyenibacter vanlangensis | reverse complement strand
GGATTCGGCGGCCTCGGCCGGAAATGCGTCGGCCGGGGCGGCGTCGAACGCGCGGACCGGCGGCGTGTCGATGCCGGTGGCGACCACCGAGACGCGGATGCGGCCATTGAGCGATTCGTCGATCGCCGAGCCGAAGATGATGTTCGCGTCCTCGGCCACTTCCTCGCGGATGCGGTTGGCGGCCTGGTCGACCTCGTACAAGGTCATGTCCTCGCCGCCCGTGATGTTGATCAGCAGGCCGCGCGCGCCGGCCATCGAGGTATCTTCGAGCAGGGGGTTGGAGATGGCGTCCTCGGCCGCCGAGATGGCGCGGTTGTCGCCCTCGGCCTCGCCGGTGCCCATCATCGCCTTGCCCATCTCGGCCATCACGGTGCGGATGTCGGCGAAGTCGAGATTGACCAAGCCGGGCGCCATCATCAGGTCGGTCACGCCGCGCACGCCCATGTAGAGGACGTTGTCGGCCATCTTGAACGCGTCCTTCCAACTGGTGCGCTCGGTCGCCAGGCGGAACAGGTTCTGGTTGGGGATGACGATCAGCGTGTCGACATATTGCTGCAGCTCGGCGATGCCGGTCTCGGCGGATTTGGAGCGGCGCCCGCCCTCGAACGTGAAGGGCTTGGTGACCACGCCAACCGTCAGGATGCCGCGTTCGCGCGCCATGCGCGCGATCACCGGGGCGGCGCCGGTGCCGGTGCCGCCGCCCATGCCGGCGGTGATGAAGACCATGTGCGCGCCGTCGAGGTGGCGGGCGAGTTCGTCGGCCGCTTCCTCGGCCGCCGCGCGGCCGATTTCGGGCTTGGCGCCGGCGCCGAGGCCTTGGGTCAGGTGCGGGCCGAGCTGGATGCGGCGATCGGCCTTGCTGTGCGACAATTGCTGCGCGTCGGTGTTGGCGACGACGAATTCCACGCCCTGGAGCTGGGACTGGATCATGTTGTCGACGGCATTCGTCCCGCCGCCGCCCACGCCGATCACGGTGATGCGCGGCGTGAAGTCGGAATGATTCTGCTGCGGGATGGAGAGATTCAAAGTCATAGGCGTCTCCCGGGACGAGTCGTTGGATCGCGAGTGCCGATTCGCGGGTTTGGCTTCAGGGGGTATTGTGAATCATTTCATCATACCCTGTCGCGTATGAATTCGATGACGCGGCGCAGCAGGCCGGGCGATCGCGGTTCGGAAAGATCCAGATCGCCCAGCGCGCCGCCCGCGCCGGCCGCCCAGGCCAGCAGCCCGGCCGAGGTGGCGAAGGAC
>NZ_JABXXP010000778.1 GCF_013376155.1 Nguyenibacter vanlangensis | reverse complement strand
AGCCGCCCGGATACGGCAGCGTGCGGTTGCAGCGCCCCGTGACGGCGGAGGATTTCGTCGTGCCGGGCGCTGGCGCGGGACGGCCGGTGATGGGCATCGTGCCGGGCCAGATCATCACCGAATTCCTGACCATGGACCTGCCGGAGCGGGACGGCCAGGTGACGGCCGATCCGGCGCGGGACGTGGCCAAGGTGGCCGTGGTGGCGCGGCATGGGCTGAACGGCAATATCGGCCGGGGATTCGTGCGCGGGTTCGGGTTGCGGCGGGGGGCCCTGGCGTCGTCGGTCGGGCATGATGCGCATAATCTGTGCGTGGTCGGCACGGATGACGCGGACATGGCCGTCGCGATCAACCGCCTGGCCGCGATCGGCGGCGGGTTCGTCGTCGTGGTGGACGGCGCGGTCCAGGCGGAGCTGGAATTGCCGATCGCCGGGCTGATGAGCGATGCGCCGTTCGAGACGGTGCGTGCCGGGCTGGAAGCGTTGCGGGGCGCCACCCGCGCGATCGGGGTGACGCTGGAGGAGCCGTTCCTGCAACTGGCCTTTCTGCCGCTGCCGGTCGTGCCGCACCTGAAGATCACCGATCACGGGCTGGTCGATGTCCGGCGCATGGCGGTGATCGGGTAGCGTCCCGGCCGGCGCGCCAAGGTTTGGAGCACCAGCGTCAGCGGGCGGTGGCCATGGCGCGCGATGCGGACGAGGCCGGCGCGGGGCGCGGCCGGGGGGAGAGAAGGCGGAACATCGGGCCGGTCAGGGTGGTCGAGATGACCGCCAGCACCATCAGCGAGGCGAAGGCGAATTCGGAGATCATGCCCTGGCCGTGCAGAATGGTCGCGGCGACGATTTCCATCAGCCCCTTGCATTGCAGCAGCGCGCCGATGCCGAGCGCCTGGCGGCGGCTGAGCCCCGCCGCCGGCGGGAACAGATAGACGGCGCCGATCTTGGTCACGATGGAAATCGCCACCAGCGAGAGCGACGCGACGACCGACGGCCAGGTCAGGGCGTCGCCGTCGATATGCAGTCCGCTATGGCCGAAGAACATCGGGGCCAGCCAGATCAGCGAGAACGTGCCGACCCGTTCGACCGGCAGGCGGCGCACCCAGCTTGGCGGCATGATCGCCCCGGCGAAATAGGCGCCGATCAGTTCGTGCAGGCCCAGTTGCATGCTGGCCCAGGAGCCTGCGGCCAGATAGAGCGGCACCGCCAGCCAGATCAGCCACAAGGGCGGGTGCGCCAGGTTGCGGGTGGCCCA
>NZ_JABXXP010000777.1 GCF_013376155.1 Nguyenibacter vanlangensis | reverse complement strand
GCCGCCCGGGGCGGAGACCGGCCGGGCGCGCGCCTATCGGGCGCTGACGACCGCCAGACCGTTCATATAGGGGCGCAGGGCCTGCGGCACGGTAATGCTGCCGTCGGCGTTCTGGTAATTTTCCATCACGGCGATCAGCGTCCGCCCCACCGCCAGGCCCGAACCGTTCAGCGTATGCACGAATTCCGGCGCCGCGTCCGTGCCGGGGCGATAGCGGGCATTCATCCGCCGCGCCTGGAAGTCCCGCGTGGTCGAGCACGAGGAAATCTCCCGCCAGGCCTGCTGCCCGGGCAGCCACGCCTCCAGGTCATAGGTGCGCGCCGCGCCGAATCCCGTATCGCCGGCGCAGAGCAGCATGCGGCGATAGGGAATACCCAGCCGCTCCAGCACAGTCTCGGCACAGCGCGTCATGCGCTCATGCTCGGCATCGCTGTCCTCGGCGCCAGTGATCGACACCATCTCGACCTTCTGGAACTGGTGCTGGCGCAGCATGCCGCGCGTGTCGCGCCCCGCCGCCCCGGCCTCGGAACGGAAGCACGCCGACAGGGCCACCAGGCGGCGCGGCAGGGCGGATGCCGGCAGGATCTCTCCGGCCACGCTGGCGGTCAGCGGCACCTCGGCAGTCGGGATCAGCCAGCGCCCGTCCTCGGTCCGAAAGGACTGGTCGGCGAATTTCGGCAGCTTGTCGGTGCCGAACATCGCGGCCTCGTTCACCAGCACGGGCACCGCCGTTTCGGTATAGCCATGCTCCTGCACATGCAGGTCCAGCATGAACTGCCCCAGCGCGCGCTCCATCCGCGCCAGCGCCCCGCGCAGCACCACGAAGCGGGCCCCCGACAATTTGGCGGCGGTCTCGAAATCCATCAGGCCCAGCGCCTCGCCCAGCGCGTAATGCTCGCGCGGCGCAAAGGCGAAATTCCGCCGCTCGCCCACCTCGCGCACCACGACATTGGCCGTCTCGTCGGCGCCGTCGGGCACCCCGTCATCCAGCCGGTTGGGCAGGGTGACCAGCGCATCGCGGATCTCGGCATCCAGTTCGCGGACCAGGATCTCCAGCCCCTCGATCTCCGCGCGCAGGCGGACCCCCTCGGCTTCCAGCCCGGCGCTGTCGGCGCCGGTGCGGCGCAGCGCCCCGATCTCCTTCGACAGGGATTTGCGGCGGGCCTGCTTCTCCTGCAGGGTGGTCACGGCAGCGCGCCGATCCTCGTCCAGCCGGACGATCGTCGCGGCGACCGGGGCCTCGCCCCGGCG
>NZ_JABXXP010000776.1 GCF_013376155.1 Nguyenibacter vanlangensis | reverse complement strand
AGGGTGGTGCAGGTCTCGGCCTCGCTGGCCGCCGAATGGCAGGCGGTGCAGATCATCCGCGCCGACGGCGCCCGCGTCGCGGATCTGCGCCCGCTGGTGCGGCTGAACGTCTCGGTGGTGGTGGAAAAGGACGGACGGCGCGAAAGCGGCGGCCACGGCATGGGCGGCCGCTATTCCTATACCCGCCTGCTGGACGAGGCCGTGTGGAAGGGTGCGGTGGACGAGGCGTTGCGCATGGCGCTGGTCAATCTGGACGCCGTCCCGGCCCCGGCGGGCGAGATGGAGGTGGTATTGGGATCGGGCTGGCCCGGCATCCTGCTGCACGAGGCCGTGGGCCACGGGCTGGAGGGCGATTTCAACCGCAAGGGCACCTCGGCCTTCGCCGGGCTGATGGGCCGGCGCGTCGCCGCCGCCGGCGTCACCGTGGTGGATGACGGCACGCTGCCCGACCGGCGCGGCAGCCTGACGGTCGATGACGAGGGCACGCCGTCGGGCCGCACGGTGATGATCGAGGACGGAATCCTGACCGGCTATATCCAGGACCGGCTGAATGCCCGGCTGATGGGCGTGCGCCCCACCGGCAACGGGCGGCGCCAATCCTATGCCCATGCGCCGATGCCGCGCATGACCAACACGATCATGCTGGGCGGCGACGCCACGACCGAGGAGATGATCCGCTCGACCCGGCGCGGGCTGTATGCGGTGAATTTCGGCGGCGGCCAGGTGGACATCACCTCGGGCAAGTTCGTCTTCGCGGCGTCCGAGGCCTATCTGATCGAGGACGGCCGCGTCACCGCCCCGGTGCGCGGCGCCACCCTGATCGGCAACGGCGCCGACGCGATGACCAAGGTCTCGATGATCGGCGGCGACATGGCGCTGGACCCCGGCATCGGCACCTGCGGCAAGAGCGGGCAGGGGGTTCCGGTCGGCGTGGGCCAGCCCACCCTGAAAATGACCGGCCTGACCGTGGGCGGCACCGGCGCCTGATCGGCGCGGGGCTTTTTGCCCCGGGTGAGCCCTGGGGTGGCGAGGGCCAGGGGTGGGACCCCGTGGCCGACCGCGATCACGCCCGATCCATCGCCCGGCGCATCGCGGCGATCACGGCCGGCAGCCCGTCGAAGATCGCCTGGCCGATCAGGAAATGCCCGATATTCAGTTCGACGACCTGCGGCAGCGCCGCGATGGGCCCGACCTTCTCATAGGTCAGGCCGTGGCCGGCATGCACTTCCAGCCCCGCCGCCCCGGCCGCCGCC
>NZ_JABXXP010000775.1 GCF_013376155.1 Nguyenibacter vanlangensis | reverse complement strand
GGACAGCGGCACCACCGACAGGCGCGACTGGCGGACCAGGGCCAGGTCGGCCAGCGCCGGATCGGCCTTGATCGCCGCCAGGGTGACGGGGCGGGGCATCGGCCCGACCGCGCGCACATCGACGCAGATCCAGCCGCCACCCTTGGTCGCGGACTTGGCCGACGCGGACCCGGCCGACGCGGACTCGGGGGACGCGGATTCGCCGGACGTGGGGTCCGGATAGGCTTCGCGGACGATTTCGACCACGCCCACGATCTCCTTGCCGATATTCGAATGATAGAAGAAGGCGCGATCGCCCAGGCGCATGTCCATCATGTTGCGCCTGGCCTGGTAATTGCGCACGCCGGTCCAGGGCTCGACCTTGTTGGCGACCTGCTGGTCCCAGGAAAACGCGTCGGGCTCGGACTTGACCAGCCAATATGCCATCGCGCCTATTCCACCAGCGCGCCGTCGCGGAACACGGCGCGGAAGGCGCGGATCACCACGCTTTCGAACACGTCGGCCTTGGCGTAGGGATCGCTGGCGGCGAAGCCCTCGGCGGCGGCGCGGTCCTCGACATCGACCAGCAGCAGGCTGCCGCAGGGGCGGCCGTCGAGGCCGAGCAGCGGGCCGGCCTGGAGGATGCGCTCCTGATAGGCCTGCAGATAGGCCAGATGCTGCGGCCGGGTGGCCATGCGCGTGTCCAGCGCGCCCGGCTTGTCGGTGCAGATGATCGCGAAAAGCATGGAAGACCCTTTCAGTCCAGTCCCGGCCGGGAAAGCCGGCCGGGACCAAACGCTCGACATTATAAGGCGATCATATAAGGCCGTCCGGTATATGAACAATCTGCCATGATCGGCAGAGCCCGTGCCTTTCGTCGCATGATGGTGTAGGAGCGGGGAGCGAAACGCCCCCACCCCGTCGCAAGACGGACGCAACGACAGGAGCCTTCCGCGGGACGTGGAGGGAACAGGATCGTCTTGAACGCCACGCAGAGCCTGACCGCACGCACGGGCAATTTCTTCCATCGCTATGCCAATCCGGGGCGGTTTCTCCGGCTGGGCGCGCGCCTGCAGCCCTGGCTGACCTGGCCGGCGCTGGCGCTGTCGGCGGCCGGCATCGTCTGGGGGCTGTTCTTCTCGCCCGCCGACTGGCAGCAGGGCGACAGCGTGCGCATCATGTACGTGCATGTGCCGGCGGCGTGGCTGGCCTCGTCGGGCTATATGGCGCTGGCGGTCTGTTCGCTGCTGTCGCTGGTGTGGCGCCACCCGCTGGCGGACCTGG
>NZ_JABXXP010000774.1 GCF_013376155.1 Nguyenibacter vanlangensis | reverse complement strand
GCCGCCATCGTGCCCGTGGCCGGCCCGGTACCGCCGCCGATCATCGTGGTCACGCCCGCCGCCAGCGCGTCCTCGGCCTGTCGCGGACCGACCAGGTGGATCGGCGTTTCCACCCCACCCGCAGTGACGATGCGCCCGCCGGCGGCGATGATTTCCGTCCCCGGCCCGACCAGGATATCCACCCCGCCCTGCTGGTCCGGATTGCCCGCCCTGCCGATCGCGTCGATACGTCCTTCGACAATACCGATATCCGCCTTGACGATTCCCCAATGGTCGATGATCACCGCATTGGTGATCACCGTATCGGCCGCGCCTTCGGCATTGGTGCGCTGTGACCGGCCGATGGCGGCATGTCCCGTCCGCCCATGACCAGGCCGGGCTTTTTCGTCACGATGCGTCAGGTCATGCTCCACCCGGACCAGCAGCGCGGTATCGGCCAGCTTCAGCGTGTCGCCCGCGATCGGGCCGGCCGTGCCGTCCCGCCGCCCCTCCGCGCGGTCCGGTATCGTGGTCATCTCTGTGCTCCTCTCGCCATGCCGCGCCATAACGGGCGGCGCGGCATCAGCGGATCGGGGTGTGAACGCGCACCGCTCTCGGGCCGTCGGGAAACAGCGCATCGACCTCGATGACCGGGATCATCTCGGCGACGCCGTCCATCACCTGCGCGCGGGTCAGGACCTGCCCGCCCGCCTTCGCCAGTTCGTCCGGGCAGCGTCCGTCACGCGCGCCCTCGACCACCGCCTCGGTGATCAGGGCCACGGCTTCGGGATAATTCAACCGCACCCCCCGTTCCAGGCGCCGGCGCGCCACCTGGGCCGCCACGGCAATCAGCAACCCGTCCTTCTCATGCGGGGTCAGATACACGGCACACCCTCTTCGCGGCTTTGCCTTCTCTAAATGCGCCGTCCCGCCGCGATTTTCCCGGGACGAGCTTCACGGTCGCGTGATGCCGATTGCGCGTGCGGCGTTATGTTATCAATGATAACATTGCGAACGATCCCAACCGGGAAGAGGGAATCGCATCATGACCGCGCTGATCGTCACCGCCCTCATCTGGGTCGGGCTGCATATCGGGCTGGCCGGCACGCGCCTGCGCGACCCCGTTGCCCGCCGGCTTGGCGACCAGGGATTTCGCGCCCTGTTCTCGGTCCTTTCGCTGGCAGCCATCTTCGTCCTGGCGCGCAGCTACGCGGCCGCGCCCTATCGCGGCCTGTGGGTGGCGCCGGACTGGCTGCGCTGGCTGCTGGTGCTGGCCATGCTGCCC
>NZ_JABXXP010000773.1 GCF_013376155.1 Nguyenibacter vanlangensis | reverse complement strand
GGCGGCCGCTGCCCGCCCTGGGGTTCCTGCGCGGCCAGTTCATCTGACGGGCGCAGGCGCGGCGCCGTGGCAAGACGCCGGGCGTGGATTGCATTTCCGGCGGCGTCTTCGCACATTCCCTGCGATCGACGGACCATGGGTGGATGATGACGATAACGAACGGACGCGACCTGACTCCGGTGCTGGATCGGGTGGACCGCACGCTGGAGGCCAGTCTGGAGCGGCTGTTCGCTTTCCTGCGCATTCCCAGTATCTCGGCCCAGCCCGCCCATGCCGGCGATTGCCGCCGCGCGGCGGAATGGCTGTGCGCCGAACTGGCCGGGATCGGGCTCGACGCCTCGGTGCGGGAAACGCCGGGCCATCCGATGGTGGTGGCGCATGACCGCGGCGCGGCCGAAGGGCCGCATGTGCTGTTCTACGGCCATTACGACGTGCAGCCGGTCGATCCGCTGGATTTGTGGCACTCGGCGCCGTTCGAGCCGCAACTGGTGCGCGACGGCGACGGCGAGCGGATCGTGGCGCGCGGGGCATCGGACGACAAGGGCCAGGTGATGACCTTCGTCGAGGCCCTGCGCGCCCTGCGGGCCGAATTCGGGACCCTGCCGTTGCGCGTCTCAATGGTGATCGAGGGCGAGGAAGAGAGCGGCGGCGCCAACCTGCTGCCCTTCCTGCAGGCCAATCGGGACGAATTGCACGCCGACGTCGCCCTGATCTGCGACACCGGCATGCTGGAAGGCGGCGTGCCGGCGATCACCACCGCCCTGCGCGGCATGGTGGGGGAGGAAGTGGTGATCCGCGGCGCCGACCGCGACCTGCATTCGGGCATTTACGGCAACGCCGCGCGCAACCCGCTGGAGGTGCTGTGCCGCATCCTGGGCGCGGTGCGCGACCCGGCGACGGGGCGGGTGCTGCTGCAGGGCTTCTATGACGGGGTCCAGGACCCGCCGGAGGCCGTGCGGGCGCAGTGGCGCGCCATCGCGCCGTCCGATGCCGGTTTCCTGGGGCCGGTCGGCCTGTCCGTGCCGGCGGGCGAGCAGGGCTATTCGGCGGTCGAGCAGACCTGGTGCCGGCCGACCTTCGAGATCAACGGCATCAGCGGCGGCTATGCGGGGGACGGGTTCAAGACCGTGCTGCCGGCCGAGGCGTCGGCCAAAATCTCGTTCCGCCTGGTCTCGGGCCAGGACCCGGCGCGCATCCGCGACGCGTTCCGCGCCCATGTGCGGGCGATGCTGCCGGCCGATTGCACGGTCCGGTTCACGCCGCATGGC
>NZ_JABXXP010000772.1 GCF_013376155.1 Nguyenibacter vanlangensis | reverse complement strand
CGGCGCCGGACGCGGCATGCTTCTTTCCGGCGGGCGCATGGTGACGGTGCGCCGTGCCTGTCGCGCTGTCCGCCAGCGCGGCGCCGGGCACCGGTCCGAACGAGGTCGCAGCCATAAGAGTACATAAAAATACGTTATGACGACACCGCATTATTGACTCTCGTCCGGTTCATGGTCGTCAAAAAGATATCCGCTCCCCTCCGATCGTTCAATGTTTCGTTGCCGGTTCGATGTGGGGCAGCGCGTTTTCCGGTGCCTTTCGGGCACCGGTGCCCAATCCGCACCGGCTATCCGCGCCGCCGGCGCAGCACGTCGACCGAAATCCGCGCCGCATCCAGGATATGCCGCCGCGTCAGCGCCGCGATCCCCTCCGCGTCCCGGCTGCGACAGGCCGCCAGCAGCGCCAGGTGCTCGGCATCGGTCTCGGCCTTCCGCCCGGCGATCTCCAGATGCGCGCGGATATAACGATCGACCCGCCGATGCACGCCCTCGATCATCTCCAGCAGGCGCGGCCGGCCGCAGGCCGCATAGATCGCGCCATGGAACGCCCAGTTCAGCGGACCCGACCGCGCCATGCCATCCGGCGCGTCGCTGGTTCCAGCGACGAACGCCTCATACGCGTCCTCGACCCGCGCCAGGTCGACCCGCGTCATCCGCCTTACCGACTGCGTCGCCGCCATCTCCTCCAGCGAGGCACGAATCTCGGAAAAATCGATGATGTCCTCTTCCGACAGGCCGATCACTGTGGCGCCGCGATTCTGCTGGAACGCCACCAGCCCCTCGACTTCCAGTTGCTTCAGCGCCTCGCGCACCGGAATGGTGCTCACCCCGAACGCACCGGCCAGCTCCGACTGCCGCAGGGACTGCCCGTCGGCCAGGTGCCCGTCCAGGATCGCCTGGCGCAGCGCATTGCCCACCCATTCCGAAGCCAGGCCCCGCGGCTCCTCCGTGGCACGGATGAACAGGCTCTCCGGCAACATGATCTTCTCCCTCCCGCTCTGATCGCCCCCCAAACTCACCCTCCGCCCGGCCCGATGCAAGATCACCCTGTCACGCGCCCATCATAATCACGCACAAAATCATATACGCACTTGCGAATCATATATGATCTGTTAAGCAGCGGGAACGATCCCTTCACCTCCCCCCTACAGCAGCCAAGCCGCGCCCCGCCATGACCCAGCCCGTCCCGGACCCGTCCTCCTTTCCGCCCCCGACCGCGGCGCTGGCCGCCGCCCTGCCGACACGCGATCCCCTGCGCGCGCGCATCG
>NZ_JABXXP010000771.1 GCF_013376155.1 Nguyenibacter vanlangensis | reverse complement strand
GCAGCGGCGCGATGCGCGGCTGATGGCGCTGGCGCCCGCGCTGGCGGTGGGGCAGTTGCTGGCGCTGGGCTTTTCCTTCGCCTGCCTGGTCGATGCGGCGATCAGCGACGATTTTTCGGTGCAGAACGTGGCGGCCAACAGCGCGGTCGCCAAGCCGCTGCTGTACAAGATCACCGGCGTGTGGGGGAACCATGAGGGGTCGATCCTGCTCTGGGCCCTGATCCTGGGGATCTGCGGCGGGGCGGTCGCCCTGTTCGGGCGCAACCTGCCGTCGGCCCTGCGGGCGCGGGTGATCGCGGTGCTGGGCGGGGTGTCGGCGGGGTTCCAGCTTTTCTGCCTGACGACGTCCAATCCGTTCGACCGGGTCTGGCCGGCGCCGCTGGACGGCCAGGGGATGAACCCGCTGCTGCAGGACCCCGGCCTGGCGTTCCATCCGCCGATTCTCTACACCGGCTATGTCGGGTTCGCCGTGCCCTTCGCCTTCGCCGTCGCGGCCCTGATCGAGGGGCGGGTGGATGCCGCGTGGGGACGCTGGGTGCGGCCCTGGGCGGTGGCGGCCTGGTGCTTCCTGACCTGCGGCATCGCGCTGGGGTCGTGGTGGTCGTACTACGTGCTGGGCTGGGGCGGGTACTGGTTCTGGGACCCGGTGGAGAACGCGTCGCTGATCCCGTGGCTGACGGGCACCGCGCTGGTGCATTCGGCCATCGTGGTCGAGAAGCGCGAGGCGCTGAAGATCTGGACCGTGCTGCTGGCGATCGGCACCTTCTCGTTCTCGCTGTCCGGCACGTTCCTGGTGCGGTCGGGCATCCTGAATTCGGTCCATGCCTTTGCCAACGACCCGGCGCGCGGGGTGTTCATCCTGGGGCTGCTGGCGCTGGTGATCGGCGGGTCGCTGCTGCTGTTCGCCGTGCGGGCGCCGTCGCTGGTCGCGGGCGGGCTGTTCGCCCCCGTCTCGCGCGAGGGGCTGCTGGTGGTGAACAACATCCTGCTCTGCTCGATCTGCGCGGTGGTGCTGACGGGGACGATGTATCCGCCCTTCATGTCGCTGCTGTTCGGCAGGACGATTTCGGTCGGCAAGCCGTTCTTCGACGCCACGACGGTGCCGCTGACGATCCCGCTTCTGGCCTTCATGGGGTTCGGCCCGATGATGCCGTGGAAGCGCGCGCAGCTCTGGCCGGTCCTGCGGCGGCTGTGGTGGGCGGGCGTGGCGATGCTGGCCGCGTTCGTCCTGCTGGCCTGGCGGATCGGCGACGTGCTGCCGCTGCTGG
>NZ_JABXXP010000770.1 GCF_013376155.1 Nguyenibacter vanlangensis | reverse complement strand
GGCCCGGCCGCGCCGGACGGGCGCAGAACCGAGCGGCACCAAGCCTGACGCGGGTCCGGGGAGCCGCCCACGGTGGAAGCGGCGCCGGCACCGATGCGGCAATCCATGGATGCACCCCACGGATATATCGAGAGTCATGTCCGTGAAATCCGGACGATATTTCTTTATTATGCGGAAAATAATAAAAATTCAACCCTTGAACGAGAAAAAATAATTCGTATGTATATATTAAAGATACCGCATGGAAATTCCGACATTTTCGCGGAAATTGATCTATTTTTGCAAAAGAGGATGGATATTTTTGTCTGTTTTAAAAAACTATACTGAAATTGCACCTTCCGCCATTCGTGTCGACGGTCAATTGCGCATGGTCATTTTCGATTGCGACGGTGTCCTTGTGGATGGAGAGCGTATGTCCACGGCGCTGATGGCCCAGGAGGCGCGGAAATATGGCTGGGCCATTACGGACGCCGAGGCGCACAGGATCTTCACCGGCGGCGAACTCGCGAAGATCAGGGACATGATCGCCCGGGAGTCCGGAGAGGATCTTCCGGAAGAGTGGGATATGATGATGCAGGATCGCATCGTCAGGATGATGAGGACCGATGCGGAAACCGTCGACGGCGCGGAGGACATGCTGAAGTCGGTCACCGACCTTGGCCTGCCGATCCGGGTCGGGTCGAATTCCTCGATCGCCGAGATGGATGCCAAGTTCCAGAGCACGGGCCTGAACAGGATTCTGGAAAAGGACCGGATTCATTCCGGCCGCGATCTCGACATGCCCAAGCCGCGGCCGGATATTTATCTCCATGCCGCCGGGGAGGAGGGCATTCCTCCGGAAAATTGCATCGTTCTGGAGGATTCCGATCCTGGTGTGGAAGCGGCCCGCCGCGCGGGGATGGCATGCGTCCTGCTGCGCGACCGGGACGAGCCCTCGGCGGAATGGCCCGGCCTGGTGCGGATTTCCCATCTGTCGGAGTTTGCGCCGCTTCTGATGCATATCATGGAAAGCCAGAAGGCAGCCTGATTCTTCCGTCCTCGGTCCACATCCGCCGCATGGGCCCGGGACGTTTAAATGCCCCCAGGATATTAAAATACGAAAAGGGTCGCCGTCGCATCGGCCAGGCTGTTCAGGCCCATTCGGCCGGTCCAGGCCAGATGGGCCAGCCAGCATGCGGCGGCAAGGCAGGCGGCGATCCCTGCCCGGTCCATCCAGCGGATGGGAGAAAGGACGGCCGTCCGCCGGCCGGTCCAAGCCGGCGGACGCAC
>NZ_JABXXP010000769.1 GCF_013376155.1 Nguyenibacter vanlangensis | reverse complement strand
AGCTCCGACGCCACCCTGGCCGGCATCCGCGCGGCGCTGCCCGGCATCGCGCGTTCGCTGCCCGCCGGCGTCACGCTCGACCCCTATTACAGCCGCTCGGACCTGACCGACCGCACCATCGCCACGGTGCGCGACAATCTGGCGATGGGCGCCGCGCTGGTCGTGGCGGTGCTGGTGGTGGTGATCGGCGACTGGCGCGCCGCGCTGGTCATCGCCTCGGTCATTCCCTTCGCGCTGGCCTGCGCCATGGCCGGCATGCGGCAGTTCGGCATCTCGGCCAACCTGCTCAGCCTGGGCGCGATCGATTTCGGCATGATCGTCGACGGCTCGCTGGTGATCGTCGAAAACCTGATCGCCCACCGCCAGCGCGGCGATACCGCCGACCTGCGCACCCAGGTCGTGTCCTCGGTCATGCAGGTGATCCGTCCCGTCGGCTTCGCGATCCTGGTCATCATCATGGTCTACCTGCCGATCCTGACCCTGCAGGGGATCGAGGGAAAGATGTTCCGCCCGATGGCCCAGACCATCATCATGGCGCTGCTGGCGTCCCTGGCCTACTGCATGGTCTGCGTGCCGGTGATCGCCGCGCTGGCCCTGCGCCACGCCCCCGCCCATGGCGACACGCGCCTGGTGGCGATGCTGCGCCGCCGCTACCGCCCCGTCGTGCTGTGGGGCGAGGCCCATCCCGGCCCTCTGTTCGGCGCCACCTTCGCCGTCTTCCTCCTCTCGGTGTTCCTGGCCACCCGCCTGGGCGGCGAATTCATCCCCCAGTTGGGCGAGGGCGCGCTGGTCGTCACCTCCACCCGCCTGCCCAGCGCCTCGCTGCCCACCGTGCTGCACTCCGTCCTGCGCGAGGAACAGATCCTCAAGCGCTTCCCCGAGGTCGCGACCGTGGTCAGCAACACCGGCACCTCGGCCATCCCCACCGACCCGATGGGCGTCAACGAAACCGACAGCTTCATCTTCCTCAAGGACCCGTCGCAGTGGCGCACCGCCAGCACGCAAGAGGGGCTGGTGACCGCCATCGACAAGGTCCTGCGCGACCAGTTGCCCGACGCCCAGTTCTCCTGGAGCCAGCCGGTGCAGATGCGCATGGACGATCTGCTGTCCGGCGTCCGGACCCAGATCGCGGTCTCGATCTACGGTCCGGACCTCGACATGCTCTCCAGCCTGGGCGACCAGGTGGCCGCGGCGCTGAACGGCGTGCCCGGCGCCGCCGACGTGGCGCCGCAGGGCGACGGCACGCTGCCCTTCATCCATGTCGATGTC
>NZ_JABXXP010000768.1 GCF_013376155.1 Nguyenibacter vanlangensis | reverse complement strand
GGCCGACGGGCAGGCGCTGCGCGACGTGCAGGAGATCGCGCGGATGGCGCGCGAGATTTCGGAGGAGGAGGGAGGTGATGACCGAGCGGGCGGACCAGATGCCGGAAGCGGCGCGGGATTTGCGGGCGCGGCGGCTGGAGATGCTGGGCGACCTGACGGAGGACGCGTTCCGGATGTGGCGCCACCATCCGGTGACGCGGGCGGTGCTGCTGTTCCTGATGGATTACCGCGATAGCGTCGCGCAGCGGATGC
Organism: Nguyenibacter vanlangensis; assembly: GCF_013376155.1. Lineage (GTDB taxonomy): Bacteria > Pseudomonadota > Alphaproteobacteria > Acetobacterales > Acetobacteraceae > Gluconacetobacter > Gluconacetobacter vanlangensis. The sequence goes on along the minus strand of NZ_JABXXP010000768.1, from coordinate 1,019 downwards.
TGGAGCAGTGGCGGGCCGGGACGATCGTGCTGGCGGAGGAGCACGAGGCACGGGGGCGGGCCGCGGTGGCGGCGGAGATCGCGGAACTGCGCTGGGAGGCGATGATGGCGTTCTATGGACGGGAGGCGGGCGATGCGTGAGGGGCGGATTTTGAAATTCGACCAGCAGGAATATGTGATGGCGGATTGGGATGGGGTGAATCGGGCGGGCTATGTGCCGCTGGACGACAAGATATTGGTGCTGGCCGACGTGCATGCCGAGATGACCAGCGGCGCGGTGCAACTGCCCGCCGGCTACGTCGAGCGCCAGACCCTGGCCGCCGAGCACGGCACGGTGATCGCGGTGGGGCCGGCGGCCTTTCGCTGGAACGACGACGGCACGCGGCAATGGGTGGGGCGCATCCCCGCGCCGGGGGACCGGGTCTATTTCGAACGTTATGCCGGGCAGTTGCTGCGCGGCGAGGATGGGCGGCTGTACCGGCTGATGTCGCAGCGCTGCATCGCCGCGATCGGCGTGGCCGCCGCCGTGGGGAATATGGAACAGGACGGAAAGGAGATGGCGCATGCTGGAGCGTGACGGGATGCGGGATGCGGACAGGGCGGCCGAGAACCCGTCGGTTCGGGGAATGTCGGATGGCGGCATGCCGCTGGGCGACGGGCCGGCTGGGGATATCCCGGAAGGCGGCGGGGGCGAGGATGGCGGGCCGGCGGCATCCGCGACGGATGAAATCGAGGCCCAGGCGCGGCGCATGGGCTGGCTGCCGCGTGGGGAATTCCGCGGCGATGTGGAAAAATGGCGTCCGGCACAGGATTTCCTGGATCGGGGGATGAATCTTCTGCCGGTCCTGCAGCAGCAATATCGCGCGCTGGACGGGCGCTATGCCAGCATGCAGGCGCAGTTGCGCGACAGCCAGAAGGCGCTGGCGGACCTGACGGAACGGACGCGGCGGGCGGACGAGCGCGCCTATCAGCGTGCGGTGCGCGATATCGAGGCGCGGCGGCAGGCGGCGGTGGCCAGCG
>NZ_JABXXP010000767.1 GCF_013376155.1 Nguyenibacter vanlangensis | reverse complement strand
GGTGCAGGGCCACGATGGCGACGGTCAGCAGCACGGCGGCCCAGGTCTGGTGCACGGTGCCGGCCCAGGCGGGCACGACCAGCAGCAGGGTGGTGACGCCCAGCGCGTACTGGACCAGCACCGCCCACCCCAATAGCATCAGCGCGTCCTGCGGCGCCTTGCCAAGCTGCGGGGTGCGCAGGCCGCACAGCACGCAGGCGCCGATGACAAGCGCGGTCAGCGTGGCCAGCAGCCGGTGGTCGAACTGGATGGCCGGGACGTTCTCGAACCAGTTCAGCCAGAAGGGCGACAGCCGGGCATAATGCTGCGGCACCAGATGCCCGTCCATCAGCGGAAACGTATTATAGACGAAGCCCGCATGCGTGCCCGCGGTAAAGCCGCCGGCGATGATGGTGACGCAGATCAGCACGACGGCGCACCAGAGCAGCCGCTTGGTCCGCACCACCGGCGCGGTGGCGGGAATGAAGGCGGGCTTCGGGGCGCGGACCGACAGCGCGGTCCACAGGATGGGGATATAGAGCGCGAAGGCGCAGCACAGATGCAGCACCAGCCGCACCGGCTCGACCGCCGTGCTGTCGGCGTCGAAGCCCGACGCGACCATGAACCAGCCCACCGCGCCCTGCAGCGCGCCCAGCACGAAGAACAGCAGCAGGCGCGCGGCCAGCCCTTTCGTCAATGCGCCGGTCACGGCGAACCACACCAGCGGCAGCAGCAGCACCAGCCCGGTCATCCGGCCCCAGAACCGGTGGGTCCATTCCGCCCAGAAGATCTTCTGGAAGCCGGCCAGGCCGAATCCGTCATGCAGGATCTTGTATTGCGGGATGGTCTTGTACAGCGCGAACTGCCGTTCCCATTCCGCGTGGGACAAAGGCGGGATGACGCCGGTGATCGGTTGCCAGTCCATGATCGACAGGCCCGAGCCGGTCAGCCGCGTATAGCCGCCCAGCGCGATCATCCCGATCAGCATGAAGCAGATCACGAACAGCCAGGTGGAGATCCGCCTGCGGTCGCGCAGCGTGACGGACGAGGCATCGTCGCGGCCGACGGCCGGGCGGAAGGTGATGCGATCGGACATGAAGCGGGTTTAGACCGGCCTTGCGACCGCCCGCAAGCGGGTGGTAGAGCGATACGGTCTCCAATGAATAGTGATGAATACTGGAACGGACGCCGTGCGCTCCTCCCTTTCCCGTCCGCCTCCGAGCCTGCCGTGACGCAAGGCGGGTCGGCCGCCGGCATCGGCGCGCTGGCGCGGCCGGCGCTGATGGTCGCGGCCTT
>NZ_JABXXP010000766.1 GCF_013376155.1 Nguyenibacter vanlangensis | reverse complement strand
CGAAGGGGCCCGGCGCCGGCAGGGGCACGATATCCAGCCAGCCGTCTTCCTGGCCGCCGGCTTTCTCGGCCGGCGTGCCGCAGGCCAGCACGATGGCAGCGGGGTCCGGCGCCGTCGCGGCGAACTCGGCCTCGTCCAGCAGGTCCAGCCTGATGCGTCCCGTATCGGCGCCCCTATCCGCGCCCATGTCCGCGTCCCTATCCGCGCCCATTTCCCGCTCCTTCATCCGTCCTGTGCCGCCCTGTGCCGCGTGGCCCGGCACCCCATATCGGTATGGAATGCTGGACATGCACCGTGCCTGCATGAATAACAGCCCCCCACCCGCCCAATACAAGCCGGACGCCAGAACCGCCATGACCAGCCGCCCCCATCTTCTCGACGCACTTCGCGACCAGGTCTTGCTGTGTGACGGCGGCATGGGGTCGCGCGTGCAGGTGCTGGACCTGGATGTCGAGCGCGACTATTGGGGCCAGGAGAACTGCACCGAGATCCTGAACCTGTCGCGCCCCGAACTGGTGCGCGAGATCCATCGCGGCTATTTCGAGGCCGGGGCGGACATGGTCGAGACCAATTCGTTCGGTGGCTCGCCCATCACGCTGGGCGAGTTCGGCCTGTCGGACCGGGCGCGCGAGATCAACCGCATTGCCGCCCATCTGGCACGCGAGGCGGCCGAGAGCTTCGCCGACGGGCGCCATCGCTATGTCGTGGGCTCGGTGGGGCCGGGGACCAAGCTGCCGTCGCTGGGCAATATCGATTACGACACGCTGGAAGCCGGGCTGACCGAGCAGTGCCGCGGCCTGATCGAGGGCGGGGTCGACGCGCTGCTGATCGAGACCTGCCAGGACACGCTGCAGATCAAGGCCGCGGTGAACGGCGCGAAGATCGCCCGGGCCGAGTTGGGGACCGACACGCCGGTCTTCGTGCAGGTCACGGTGGAGACCACCGGCACCCTGCTGGTCGGCCCCGACATCGCCGCCGCCGCCACCGCGATCCATGCGCTGGACGTGCCGCTGATGGGGCTGAACTGCGCCACCGGCCCGCAGGAGATGGCCGAGCATGTGCGCTGGCTGGCCGGCAACTGGCCGGGCCTGGTCTCGATCCAGCCCAATGCCGGCCTGCCCGAACTGGTGGACGGGCAGACCCATTATCCGCTGTCGCCGGCCGACATGGCCGTCTGGGTCGAGCGCTTCATCGCCGAGGACGGGCTGAACCTGGTGGGCGGCTGCTGCGGCACCTCGACCCCGCATATCGCGGCGCTGGACGCGATGCTGCGCC
>NZ_JABXXP010000765.1 GCF_013376155.1 Nguyenibacter vanlangensis | reverse complement strand
GCTGGCCGCGCTGCAATGGCGGCTGGACCAGCGGCATGTCGCGGCACCCGCCGCCGGCATCATCGCCGACATCCTGGCCTGGCCAGGCGAGGTCGTGGAGAGCGGGGCTCCGGTGATTTCGCTGTTGCCACCGGAAAATATCTATATCCGCTTCTTCGTGCCCGAGCCGGTGGTGTCGCGCCTGCATTACGGCGACACGGTGACGTTGTCATGCGACGGCTGCCCGGCCGGGCTGCGCGGCGTGATCGATTTCATCGCGCCGCAGGCCGAATATACTCCGCCGCTGATCTATAGCGACCAGAGCCGCGCCAAGCTGGTCTATCTGCTGCAGGCGCGGCCGCGCCCCGGCCAGGCGCGCCAATTCAATCCCGGCCAGCCGGTGACTGTGGGCCTGCCGGATGCCCGGCCGGGCAAGGCATCACCCAGGGCGGTACCATGAGCGGCACGGCGGAACGGCAGGTCGAAAAACAGGCCGAGTACGTCATCGACGTACGCGACATCCGCAAGAATTTCGGCGGCCTGCGCGTGGTGGACGGGCTGAGCCTGCAAGTGGCGCGGGGCGAGATCTGCGGCTTCCTGGGCGCCAACGGCAGCGGCAAGACCACGACCATCCGCATCCTGTGCGGGCTGCTGGCGCCCGACGGCGGCAGCGGCACCTGCCTGGGGCTGGACATCCTGCGCGAATCGCAAAGCATCCGGCGGCAGGTCGGCTACATGACCCAGCGCTTCAGCCTGTACGAGGATCTGACGGTCCGGGAAAATCTCGAGCTTGTGGCGGGATTGTACGAAATGGACCAGCCACGCGAGGCAGTAGGCGCGATCATCGGCCGCATGGATCTGCGCGCCCGCGCCGACCAGTTGGCCGGGCATCTGTCGGGCGGGTGGAAACAGCGCCTGGCGCTGACGGCCTGCGTGCTGCACCGTCCGGCGCTGCTGCTGCTGGACGAACCCACGGCCGGGGTCGATGCGCGGGCGCGGCGTGAATTCTGGGACCTGATCCATGACATGGCCGGCGGCGGCCTGACGGTTCTGGTATCGACCCATTACATGGACGAGGCCGAACGCTGCGCGCGCGTCGTCTACCTGGCCGGCGGGCGGATCGTGGTCCAGGGCAGCGCCGAGGACCTGATCCGCGATGTCGGGCTGACTACCTATGACGCCACCGGCCCCACGGTCGAGGCGGCGGTGCCGCTGCTGCGTGCCGCCCCGGGGGTCGAGGCCGCGACGATGTTCGGCCGCGTGCTGCATGTCGCTGGGATGGACCGCGCGGCGCTCGAGG
>NZ_JABXXP010000764.1 GCF_013376155.1 Nguyenibacter vanlangensis | reverse complement strand
GACCCGACCGCGCCGCCGCGCGCCACGTCGTCGACCATCCAGCCGGCCAGCAGCGGGGTGACCACATCGGCCACCGTCGCGACGGCGATACCGGCCATCGTCCAGGCCAGCGCGCCGGGATGGCGCGACCAGCGCCGGATCACGAAGCCCAGCACGTCGACAAATTCGTTGCGCGCACGGCCCCGGGGGGCGGGCGCGGAGTCAGTGTCCGTCATGATATCCCGGCCGGTCCCGTCGGCCTTCCTTTCGTCCGTTCCGGCCGCATGCGGCGGGCCGCCTGCAACGGCCCGGACTATCGCCGCGCGGCGGGATGAAAGCAACCGTCGTCCCCTGAGTCGCCCCCTTGCCTGTCGCCGCTGCCCGGCGGAAAAAAGGGCCCGAATCGAACGGACGGCCAGACCCCATGACCAAGCCCCTTACCCCAGTCAAAGTGCCGCATCCCGCGCGGGCCAAGCGCCGCATGACGCTGAAGGAAGTGGAACGATTCATCACCCTGCTGGCCGAGGCCCATCCCAACGCCGAGAGCGAGCTGGAATTCGTCGATGACTACACGCTGCTGGTCGCGGTCGTGCTGTCGGCCCAGGCCACCGACGCGTCGGTCAACCGGGCGACGCGGGGCCTGTTCCGCGACGCGCCCGACCCGGCCGCGATGGTGGCATTGGGCGAGGATGGAGTCGGAGCGCATATCCGCTCGATCGGCCTGTGGCGCACCAAGGCGCGCAACGTCGTAACCCTGTCGCAGACATTGCTGGACCGGTATGACGGGCGCGTCCCACGTGACCGCGCGGCGCTGGAGGCGCTGCCCGGCGTGGGGCGCAAGACCGCGAACGTGGTGATGAACGTGGCGTTCGGCGACAGCACGATGGCGGTGGATACGCATATCTTCCGCATCGGCAACCGCACCGGGCTGGCGCCGGGCAAGACCACACGCGCGGTCGAGGACCAACTGGTGGCGCGGATTCCGGCGCCGCTGCTGCGCCCGGCGCATCACTGGCTGATCCTGCACGGGCGCTATGTCTGCAAGGCGCGGCGGCCCGAATGCTGGCGCTGCCCGGCGCGGGAACCCTGCCAATATACCGGCAAGGTGCTGACGCCGCCCTGAAGCTCTGCCGCCTGTCCATTCCCGGCTATCCGTCCCGTCCCGGACTATTCCCGCCGGGCGAGCGGCAGGGTGGGCAGGCCATGCTGGCCCGGCCCCAGCACCCAGGGCCGCGCCCCCCGGGTCTGCCGGTCCGAGATGATTTCGACCTTGTCGCCGTGCAGGAAGACGGCCTGCGCGCC
>NZ_JABXXP010000763.1 GCF_013376155.1 Nguyenibacter vanlangensis | reverse complement strand
GCCGCCGCGCGTCCTCGTCGCCCGCTGGCAGGGCAGCGGGGCCGGCGCCGGCGCGCCGCTGCTCTCCCTGGTGGGCAAGGGCGTGTGCTTCGATACCGGCGGATACGACCTCAAGCCCGCCGCCGGCATGCTGCGCATGAAGAAGGACATGGGCGGCGCCGCCCTGATGCTGGCCCTGGCCCGTCTGGTCATCGTCCGCGACCTGCCGATCCGGCTGGAATTGCGGCTGGGCTGCGTCGAAAACAGCATCTCGGGCCAGGCGATGCGTCCCTCCGACGTGGTGACCACCCGCTCGGGCCGGACGGTCGAAATCGGCAATACCGACGCCGAAGGGCGGCTGGTGCTGTGCGACCTGCTGACCGAAGCCTGCGAATCCGACCCCGCGCTGCTGATCGACGCCGCCACCCTGACCGGCGCGGCGCGCGTCGCGCTGGGGCCCGACCTGCCCGCCCTGTTCAGCAACGACGACGCACTGGCCGATTCCCTCCTGCAGGCGGGTCAGGCCTGCCACGACCCACTCTGGCGCCTGCCGCTCTGGGACGGCTATGCCGACTGGCTGCACAGTCCGGTCGCCGACCTGAACAACGTGTCGGCAAAACCGATGGCCGGAGCCATTACGGCAGCTTTATTTTTACGAAAATTTATCAAAACAGGGGTGCGCTGGGCACATATCGACAGCTACGCCTGGAATGATCATTACCGTCCCGGCCGCCCGGAAGGCGGAGAAACACAAGGACTCAGGGCGCTTTCGGCAGCATTGTTGCAAATCCTTAACACAACCGACATAAAAGAATAGCCAAGTAACGACATAGGGAACGAACTATTTCGCCCGGGTGGGCTTATATCCGCCGTAATTCGAAACTATATACGCCGCTGGAATGACCCGGGGGCGCACAAGGCGGTCCCAGGGGACGAAACACAGGAAGCCGGCCAGTCGGCTTCGCAACGAAGGTTTTTTTCTATGGCCCAGAATTCGGCGATGTCCGATCAGTTGATCAACACCCTGCGCGACACGGTCGTTGCGATGGTCCGCCGCGACGGTCCCGACCTGTCGGCCCGTCAGCTCGGCGTGTTCCTGACCTGCTACCTGCAGGACGGTGCCCACACGGTGCGCGGCCTGGCCGCGGCGCTGAACGTGTCCAAGCCGGCGATCACGCGCGCGCTCGACCGGCTGGGCGAGCTGGACCTGGCCCGCCGCAAGGTCGACCCGATGGACCGCCGCTCGGTCCTGGTGCAGCGCACGCTCAAGGGCGCGGCCTATCTGCGTGAACTGCGTTCGAT
>NZ_JABXXP010000762.1 GCF_013376155.1 Nguyenibacter vanlangensis | reverse complement strand
GGCCCCGTCGCCCGGGGCGGCCAGGCGGGGCGACGGCCAGGCGGTCAGGCGGCCTGCTGGGGGCCGCGATAGCGGTCGAACATGCTCATCTGATGCACGCAACTGAGCGTGCAGGTGGGGGCGCAGGATTTGCTGGCATGGTATTCGCGGCGGATGTCGGCGGGGCCGTATTCCAGCAGCGGGGTGCCCGGATAGCCGCGCTGCTGCGAGCACCAATGCACCATCCCGTCTTCGGTCACGTAGAGGTAGCGGGCGCCGGCGCGGCATTTCCAGTCATTCGGCTGCCCATGCATCAAATTCTTCTGGAACAGCCGGTAATTCAGCGTATGGACCAGCGAGGGCGAGATTTCGGTCACGCGCCGGTAGGCCTGCATCTGCGCGTCGCTGAGCGCCTTCAGCGCCCCGTGATCGTCGTGCAGCACGCCGACCGAATGCTGCAATCCGTAGCGGGCGGCCGTCTCGGCGATGGTGACCACGTCCTGGGTGCGCTCGCCGGTCACGCCTAGGACCGAATTCACGTTGACCTTGAAGCGGGCATGCTGCTGCAGCAGCGCCAGCCGCCCCTCGACCGAGGAGAGGCTCTTCATCGAGACCTCGTCGGGGGTCAGGTTGTCGATGCTGACCTGCATGCCCTGCAGGCCGGCCGCGTTCAGCCGGTCGATCCAGCCCCGCGACAGGCGGAAGCCGTTGGTGATCATGGTCACGATCATGCCGTGGTCGCGGGCGATGCGCACGATCCTGTCCAGGTCCGGATGCAGCAGCGGCTCGCCCCCGGTGAAGGTGATCGAGGCGGTACCGAGCCCGGCCAGGTGATCGACCCGGGCCTTGAGGTCCGCGAAGGGAACCGGGGCCGAGAAATCGTCGTACTCGTTGCAGTAGCCGCAGGCGAGGTTGCAGCGGCGCGTCACCACCACCTGGGCCAGCAGCGGCGTATAGCGGGTGCCGATGGCCTTGGCCGCGAAGCGCGCGCCGGCACGGAGATTTTTCAAGCGGGAGGCCAGGGACATGTCGTTCATCGCTGCATCGGCGCCCGGAGGGCGGGGAAAAGGGGCGCATCATAGGCAGGGTTGCGACCGAGCGAAAGCCACGATCGGACATCAGGCCGCGCCATGCCCGGTCGTGGTCGTGGCCGTGGCGCCGGCCGCATGCTCGGCGATCAGCCGGTCGTACCAGTCTTCGAGCAGGCGCGTCTGGCGGTGCAGGTCGAAACGGTCGGCGACGAAGGCGCGGGCGTGGCGCCCCATGGCGGCGCGTCGTCCGGCATCGGCCAGCACCGTTTCGAT
>NZ_JABXXP010000761.1 GCF_013376155.1 Nguyenibacter vanlangensis | reverse complement strand
AGGGTGATCGCCCGCGTGCGCGACGCCAGCGGCGACAGCGGCTCGTTGAAGCCGATATGGCCGGTCTCGCCGATCCCGGCCAGTTGCAGGTCGATCCCGCCGGCCTCCCGGATCGCCGCGTCGTACCGCGCCGCCTCGCTCTCCAGGTCGGCGGCCATCCCGTCCGGCAGCATGGTGTTCTCCGGCCGGATATCGATGTGGCGGAACAGATGCGCCTCCATATAGGCGCGATAGGAATGCACGCTGCCGGCCGGCAGGCCCACATATTCATCCAGGTTGAAGCTGCGGCAGCGGGAAAAATCGATCGCCTCGGCCCGCGCGATGGCGACCAGCTCGGCATAGACCCGCTCCATCGTCCGCCCGGTGGCCAGCCCCAGCACGCTGGCGGGCCGCGCCTTGACCTGCTCGGCGATCAGCCGCGCCGCGACCGACGCGACCTGCCCGTCATCCGCCCGCACCATGATCTTCATGCCATCCCTCCCATCGCGGCCGCACCGGCCCGCCCATCATGCCGGCAGACGACATGCCCTGGGAAAGAAATCGTTCGCAAGCAAAAAATATGTTAAAACGATCACCAACAATCAATTCATCGAATCATCTCGGCGCGGTTTCCAGCGCCGCCCGCAGGACGCCGCCCATGGCCGTAAAGCCGAAGCACTGGCGGACATTGTACAGCGTGGCGTCGGTGCAGAAGCCGGGCGAGGTCGTGGCCGCGCAATCCTCCAGCAGGATGCAGTCATAACCCAGGCAGCCGGCATCCTGCAGCGTCGTCATCACGCACTGGTCCAGGTTGACCCCGCCGAACAGCAGCGTATCGACCCGCAGATTGCGCAGGATGGCGTCCAGCGGCGTGTCCCAGAACCCGCTCATCCGGTATTTGGCGACATGGATGTCACCCGTCTCGGGCGCCAGCTCATCGACGATGGCGGCGTTCCAGCTCCCCAGCTCCAGCACGCCGTCCCCCTGGCCGGGCAGGCGGCCGCCCAGGCCCACTCCCTCGCCGTCCGGGTCATAGACATGCAGCAGGGACGGGCTCAAATTCAGCCGGTCGGGCCGGTTGCCCCAATTGACCCAGATCACCGGCACGTCCCGGCCGCGCAGCACCGGCAAAATCGCCGCCAGCGGCGCGATCGGCGTCCGTGCCGGGGCGATATCCACGCCGATGCTGGCCAGCCAGCCATCGGGGTGGCAGAAATCGTTCTGCATGTCGATGACGATCATCGCCGTGCGGGCCAGGTCCAGCGTCACCTGCTGCGGCAGGGCGTCGATCGTGACGGGCCGCGCC
>NZ_JABXXP010000760.1 GCF_013376155.1 Nguyenibacter vanlangensis | reverse complement strand
GGCATTCGACCGGCCGGCGGCGCGGATGCGGCTGGAGGCGTTGCGGCGGCGGGTGCTGGAGGAGGCGGTGCCGTCGGGGTGAAGTTGCCTCATGGGTGAGGTCGGGGCGACTTTGAAATACGACTTTCCGGGGCCGGGGGGATGGGACGGGCGCGCCGGCGGGCCTATATGCAGGCATCGATGGATGCATGGACAGGAGACGACATGTCTGAAACCCAGCCGGCGAATCGCGACGCCCTGGTGCCCGTGACGGTGCTGACCGGCTTTCTGGGGGCCGGGAAGACCACGTTGCTCAACCATATCCTGACCGCGGAGCATGGGCGGAAATATGCCGTCGTGATCAACGAGTTCGGGGAGCTGGGCGTCGATAACGACCTTGTGGTGGATGCCGACGAGGAAGTGTTCGAGATGAATAACGGCTGCATCTGCTGCACGGTGCGGGGCGACCTGATCCGCATCCTGGGCAGCCTGATGAAGCGGCGGGCGAAGTTCGACGGCATCATCGTCGAGACCACCGGGCTGGCCGATCCCGCGCCGGTCGCGCAGACATTCTTCGTCGACGAGGACGTGCGGGGCAGGACGCGGCTGGATGCGGTGGTCACCGTCGTGGATGCCGCGAACGTTCTGCAGACGCTCGACGAGAGCCCCGAGGCGGTGAACCAGATCGCGTTCGCCGACGTGATCATCCTCAACAAGGTCGATCTGGTGGACGAGGCGGGGCTGGCGGCGATCGAGGCGCGCATCCGCACGATCAACGCGGTGGCGCGGCTGCATCGGGCGCAGCGGGGTGGCGTGGCGCTGACCGACGTGCTGGACCAGGGCGGATTCGACCTGCAGCGGGCGCTGGAGCATGCGCCGCGCTTCCTGGAGGATACCAGCCATGCGCATGAGGAGAACGTGACCTCGGTCTCCTATGCGGTGGAGGAGCCGCTGGATGCGGCGAAGTTCCAGGCCTGGATCGGGGCGTTGCTGCAGGAGCAGGGGGCGGATATCCTGCGGGCCAAGGGAATCCTGAATTATGCGGGCGAAGACCGGCGCTTTGCCTTCCAGGCGGTGCACATGATGGCCGATGGCGGGTTCATCGGGCCGTGGAAGGAGGGGGAGGCGCGGGAATCGCGGCTGGTCTTCATCGGCCGGAACCTCAATCGCCCGCGCCTGCGCCGGGGTTTTGAAAGCTGCCGCGCGCAATGAGCGATACGATGAGCGGCAAGGTGGCCGATCGGGGCGTGCCGGCGGGGCTGCTGGAGACGCGCGGGGCGGTGCGCGGCGTGGACGGGCATGTGACGG
>NZ_JABXXP010000759.1 GCF_013376155.1 Nguyenibacter vanlangensis | reverse complement strand
GACGCGGTGGCCAGCGGGGCGCGTTCGCTGCCCGCTCTGGCCGTGGTGGTGGCCGTCGCCGTGCTGCGCGAGGGGGTGGAGGTCGTGCTGTTCCTGTACGGGATCGCGGTTTCGACCGGGTCGGGCCCGGCAGCCATGCTGGGCGGCGGCCTGCTGGGGGTGGCGGCCGGCGGCGCGCTGTCCTGGGCGCTGTATCGCGGCCTGGTGGTGATCCCGATGCGGCATCTCTTTACCGTCACCGGGCTGCTGGTCGCGGTGCTGGCGGCGGGTATGGCCAGCCAGGCGGCGGCCCTGCTGGCCAATGACGACCTGATTCCGGCCCTGGGCTATGAGATCTGGGACTCGTCCTGGCTGCTGTCCGATGGCAGCATGGCGGGACGGGCGGCCAAGGCGCTTACCGGCTATTCCGACCGTCCCACCGGCGTGCAACTGGTGGCCTGGGCGGTGACGCTGCTGGTGCTGCTGGTGGCCGGCTACCGGGTCGGCCGCCGCCCCGTCCGTGCCGATGCGTAACCCGATCAGGAAGAAAAAACGATGACGATCCGGATTCTCGCAGCGTCTCTGCTTGCCGCCATGTCGCCGGGCGCCGCGTCCGCGCTGGCGCGGGAATTTCCGATCGGCGGCCCGGTCTATGCCCATGACATGGAGATCGCCGCCAATTACCTGGTGGGGGTCGAGGTCGCGCCGATGATGGCGGGCATGCCGACCGGCCCCGGGTCCATCCATCTGGAAACCGACATCCATGCCACCGCCGACAATGTCTGGGGCTTTCCGGACGGGGCCTGGGTGCCGTACCTGACGATCACCTACAGGCTGACCCGTGCCGGCAGCCCCTGGACGGCAACGGGCACGCTGCACGCCATGACCGCCAAGGACGGCCCGCATTACGCGGACAATGTCCGCATGGACGGGCCGGGAACCTATACGGTGGAATTCCGCTATGGCGCGCCCGAGGCGAACGGTTTCATGCACCATGTGGACAAGGAGACGGGCACGCCGGGCTTCTGGACTCCGTTCAGCGAATCCTTCACCTTCGCCTATCCGCAGAAATAAATTCGGGCAGGACACCAGGCGGTGTCGGACGATGGCCCTGTGATGAACGATTCCGGCCGAGGCGCCGATATGCCCCCCGGTTTTTCGGATGATTTTCGCGACGCGCTGGATCGGCTGTTCGTCTGGCGGCGCGACGTGCGGCATTTCCGGACCGATCCGGTGGACCCGGCGGTGCTGGACCGGCTGCTGGCGACCGCCTGCCTGGCGCCCTCGGTCGGGCTGAGCGAGCCGTGGC
>NZ_JABXXP010000758.1 GCF_013376155.1 Nguyenibacter vanlangensis | reverse complement strand
CGTGGCGCGGCATTGCGCAGATGCGCCGCCGAACGGTGGGTCAGGGCCTCGCGCAGCAGATCGGGACGGCGGAAATGATGGCCCAGCCGCGCTTCCAGCGACGCCATCCCGTCACCAGCCACCCCGTCGATCCCGTCGGGGGGGCTACCGGAGGTCCCACCGGGCAGCACGGCCTCGCCGCTCATCGTACCCCCATGAACAACCGGTTCCAGCGGATCTCGGCCGGCCACATCCAGAACTCCCAGACCGGATGGCGCGCATCGACCGACAGAAAGATCCATTTGGCCTGTCCGATCAGATTTTCCATGGGCACGAAGCCCAGATCCTCGGGATCGTCGCCCATGAACCGGCTGTCGGCGCTGTCATCGCGATTGTCGCCCATGGCGAAGAAATAGCCGTTCGGCACGACATAGACCGGGGTATCGTTCTGGAAACCCTCATTGGTCAGCTTCAGGATGTCATGCGCCACCGGGCCGTGGCCGCCGCTGCCGGGCAGGGTCTCGTGATAACGCTGCCCCTCCATGCGGGTGCCGTGCTCGTCCACCGCGACGTAGTTGCCCTCGGCCGTGCGCGGGACCAGGACGTCGTTGATGTACAACTCGCCGCCCCGGACCTGGATCCGGTCGCCGGGCAGGCCGACGATGCGCTTGATATAGTCGATCGACGTGTCCTTGGTGAAGCGGAACACCGCCACGTCGCCGCGATGCGGCATCCGGAAGAAGATGCGCCCGTCGAACAGGTCGGGCGAGCGCGGCAGCGAGAAATGCGAATAGCCGTAGCTGTATTTGGCGACCCACAGATAATCGCCGACCTGCAGGGTCGGGATCATCGAGCCCGAGGGAATGTTGAACGGCTCGAACAGCACCGTCCGCACCCCCACCGCCAGCAAGCCCGCGATCAGGATGGTGCGGAGCAGTTCCCACGCTCCATGCAGGGCCGAGGCCGCGCCGCCGGACGGCACAGAGGAAGAGCGGGTTTTGCGCGGGTCGTCCATGGGTCTGAATCTGTTTCCGGAACAAGGAGGAGGACGGGCCGGGCCGCTGGCCGGGCCGGACGAAAGCCCGCGGATGAAGCCGACGGCACCCCGGGCTGTCAAGCGCCGCGCGACATGCGCCGCGCGTTTCAGGCTGGACCGGTCGCCTGCGCGATCATCACCTGCGCGAAGGCATAGGGATATTCGTCCGTCATCGTCAGCAGGATGCGGGCCTCGCCTCCCGGCGGCAGAAGGGCCCGCAGCCGAACCCGCGCGCCGCCGGTCAGCACCATCACCGGCTGCCCGCCCGGCAGGTTC
>NZ_JABXXP010000757.1 GCF_013376155.1 Nguyenibacter vanlangensis | reverse complement strand
CCGCCGGTCCGGCGCCGGTCGCCGCCCGCGGCAGGTTGTCGGCGGGCCTGACCTGGTCGCGCTCCGGCACGGTGCGGACATTCGGGTCCGGGCGGGCATCATTGACGAAGGTGCGGAAGCGCTTCAGCTTGTCCCGGTCGCTCAGCACGTCGCGCCATTCGCAGTGATAATTGTCCACCACCGCCTGCATCTGCTGCTCCAGCTCGGCGCAGAGGCCCAAACTGTCATGGATGACGACGTCCTTCAGATAATCCAGCCCGCCATCCAGGTTCTCCCGCCACACCGACGTGCGCTGCAGCCGGTCGGCGGTGCGGATATAGAACATCAGGAACCGGTCGATATATTTCACCAACGTCTCGGAATCCAGGTCCGTGGCGAACAGCTCGGCATGGCGCGGGCGCATCCCGCCATTGCCGCACACATACAGGTTCCAGCCATTTTCGGTGGCGATCACGCCGACATCCTTGCTCTGCGCCTCGGCGCATTCGCGGGTGCAGCCCGAAACCGCGAATTTCAGCTTGTGCGGCGACCGCAGGCCCTTGTAGCGGTTTTCCAGGTCCAGCGCCTTGCCCACGCTGTCCTGCACGCCATAGCGACACCACGTGCTGCCGACACAGGATTTCACGGTGCGGGTCGATTTGCCGTAGGCATGGCCGGTCTCGAACCCCGCATCCAGCAATTCGCCCCAGATATCCGGCAATTGATGCAATTGCGCGCCGAACAGGTCGATCCGCTGCCCGCCGGTAATCTTGGTGTACAGGCCGTATTTTTTCGCGACCGCGCCCAGCACGATCAGCCGGTCGGGCGTGATCTCGCCGCCCGCGATGCGCGGCACCACCGAATAGGTGCCGTTCTTCTGCATGTTGGCCATGAACGTGTCGTTCGTGTCCTGCAACGGGATATGGGCCGGATCGGTGATCGGCTTGTTCCACGCCGACGACAGGATGGACCCCACCGCCGGCTTGCAGATGTCGCAGCCCAGCCCGCCATTGCCGTGGCGCGCCATCAGGTCCTCGAAGGTGCGGATGCCCTGCACCCGCACCAGCGAATAAAGCTCCTGCCTGGTATGGGAAAAATGCTCGCACAGGCTGCGATCGACGGTGATCCCCCGCGCGGTCAGCGCGCCCTCGAACACGCTCTTCAGCAATGCCGCGCAGCCGCCGCAGCCGGTGCCGGCCCTGGTGGCCTGCTTCAGCGCGCCCAGATCGCCGCAGCCCTGGTCGATGGCGTTGCAGATCGCGCCCTTGGTCACGTTATGGCACGAACAGATCGTCGCGCCGTCGGGCAGGGCG